>QIDL01000067.1 GCA_003228415.1 Gammaproteobacteria bacterium
GACGAGGTAGGCGCGTTCGAGTGGGATTCCGTACCGACTCCTTTTGTGGGAGCTGCGCGCCTCATATCATCAGCTGGCGGCAGCTATGCGCTCTACGCCCACTCTCTTGCAGCTTTGTGGCGTGACATTCTCACGCCCCTGGCACCCGATGACGCAGCCCTGTTTGTCGGTCATGCAGGAGAACTCGAAGCAGCCCTTGTGGCGTGCTTTCCGAACGAACCCCACGAGGAATGGGGTGGGATGTTCAAGCCCATGGAAGGAGCGCGACTTATGTTCTCGGGTGAGCCGGCGAGATTCTCCAGCGTCCAAATCGTCCGATTGGGCGAGTGACCAGTGGTGGCCGCTTGCTGCCTCGCGCGCTGTAATGAATCGGCGGTGTCGGTGAACGATCAGCATCTCGTGGTACCCACACCCGACCGGCGGGTAAAGAAGAAGCGTAAATGCGCGACTGATACCGGGCCACCACCACTCAGCCTAACGCCCACCTCACCGATCACGGCGCCGCAGCTTGTAGTGCCGACCTTTTGACCGTACGAACCAAAAATCAACAACTTACGTACGTTTTGGCGCCGAGTTGCGGAAGTCGGGCTAATGCTTCGGCTTGCGGGTGCGATAGCGACGCCATACGACAAAATAAACTGCCACGTTGATAACGACAACAATACAACCGAAAAGCAGTTGCAGCTCTCGCGTCAGCTCCGCTGGGTAGATGATGGGAATAAGGTAACGCTCGATAAACCCACCTGAGTACCCGGCTGAGCCACCTGTGTAACGAAGCCAGTTTTCCAGCGGCGTGAGAGGACAGATCCACCCGAAGATTTCTATCGCCAGACCCCAAATCGCGGCGGGAAGGTGCACCCACAGCACCCAACGCCAACGAAGGAGAAGTAGTCCACCCAGGAGCACGAAGGCAATGAACGCCAGATGGGTGACGACAACGACATCAGCAAGGGTTCGATACAGCATTGCAAGCGTAGTCTGAAGGAACCGCTGACACGGCACCATCGTTCCCTATTTATTATCGTTCCTTGCGACTTTGGCTGCCACCTTGTGCAGCCAGACCAACGTGACAAGGCCCGCCGTCCGCGTCTCTGTCTTCTTCGATCCCCGTAGATCACCCAACGATTCCAGATCCACGAATCGAGCCTGAAATATATGAACCAACGGTTTGAACCACCAGAATACGTACCAGCGTGGTTGGGTCATCATGAGGAAAAACGCGTTACCCGATGGGGCGAGCAACTCGTAGGCGAGGTCGAACAACTCGCGCGGACGTTCGAGGTGAGAGGCGACCCAGGTGCACAGAATCAGATCGTAACGTTCCGCTGTGCCTTGTAGCGATTGCAGGTCGGCCTGGTCGAAGGTGGCCCGCGACTCGATCAATCTGCAGCTCGCACCAGAGCTGCTCATGAACACAATGGTAAAACGTTGTCGCAACATACAGGTCAAAGGTTGGATCCTGATACGCTAAGTTCATGGTGAATATCGGGCAAGGTGACGAAAGCACGTTCAGCGAGGCGCTGCGGCAACCCTCGACCCGGCCGGCGCACGGAGAAAGTGGTATATGAACTGAAACACCCCTTCAAGAACGGCACCACGCAGCTCGTCTTCGAACCGCTGGAGATCCTGGCCAAGCTTGCGGCTCTGGTACCGAGACCACGAGCCAATCTCACCCGCTATCACGGGGTTCTCGCCACCGGCAGTAGAAGCCGACCAGCCTGTTGCCCCACTTTCCTGGGCAGAGTGACTCAGGCAGCAACAGGCACCACCCAGGCAACCACCGAGAAGAGTCACCGGATCCATGACTTCTGAGATTCAATTCGACGCACCATGACCCGCGTTTCAGTGATGCTCTGGACCTTCAACAGCAAGGTTGCGATATCACCTTCCAATCCCGCGAGATCTTGACCAAGGGCTGCTTGCGATTCCGCTGCATCGGCACAAACCACAAGCACAATGCCATCAAACAGCACAGAACACTTCGATTCCAGTACACAGACATTTCTCGGATACTGCCTTGATATTTCCTATCCTCCGCCTGACCGAAATCAAGGTGGAACTACTCGCGCAGCTTTATCCGGCGATGATCCTCGGGCTTTACTGGTCAAGAATGTCCAAGTGTCCGGCAGTGATCTGCATGCTTGCCGGTAGCCTGTTCGTCGCCGTGTACGTGATGCTCGGTATCGAGCGCTTCTGGTGGTTTCAGAGCGGTATGTATGCCTTAGCCCTGAATCTGACGCTGGTGGTCGTCAGTGCTGCTATTCTTAGACCTTCATCGAATCAAGATCAGCAGGACACGGAGCGGTTTTTCGCGCCATTTCGAAACCATGCCGACTCGAAATCCTGACAAGGGGGACCGATGCGAACCATATTGAGTTGTATTTCAATCGTCACCGCTGCCGCGGCGGCATCAGCCGCACAGGCGGAAAGTATCGACATTCGTGAGTGGCAGGTGCCCTATGAGAAATCCCGACCGCGCGACCCATTTGCAGAAAGCGCATCGTCGGTCTGGTTCGTCGGGCAACGCACCGGATACCTCGCGCGCCTGGACGCCGAAACCGGCGACTTCACCCAAGTTGTTTTGAAGGACGGCTCCGGCCCACACAACCTGATCGTGGGATCCGATGGTGTTATCTGGTTTGCCGGCAATCGCAATGCACTGATCGGCCGCTATGATCCGGGCACGGGTGAGACCGAGGAAATCACGATGCCCGAAGATGCGGCGCGCGACCCGCACACGATGATCTTCGACAAAGACGAGAAAAATATCTGGTTCACCGTTCAGGGTGGCAACATGATGGGTCGTCTAAATGTCAAATCGAGAAAAGTCGATCTCATTTCGTCCCGGACATCGAATTCCCGACCGTATGGCATCAAGCTGGCACCCGACGGATCGGTGTGGGTCGCCCTGTTTGGATCAAACAAGCTCGCACATATCAATCCGGAGACACTGACCTTCGATGAAATCGAGATACCTCGTAAGGAAGCGCGTCCGCGCCGGCTAGAAGTAACGAGTGATGGCCGCGTCTGG
>QIDL01000339.1 GCA_003228415.1 Gammaproteobacteria bacterium
TGGGTAGCGTTACGGATACAATTACCAATTCAAGGCAGGAAATACTGGCGCCGACAGCGGGGCGGGTGATCGGCATGGCGCTGAATCAATTCGTCATGCCCGGGTATGCGGCTTTCCACATCGGGATCGAAGCGCCTTCACCGACCACGGTGCCGGAATCTTTTCCCGAATCGGACTCCGATCATTCCGTCGCGCTGGCCGACGACCTGATCGAAAATAGAGACGACTCGGACGAATGAAGTCGACGTTACTCGTCTGTTTGGAGGTCGTTTCTGGTCCGCCTGGCGGATAAAGCTTATCGAGGTTGTGGAAGACCGCTGCACTGAGTTGGAGATTACGGAGAAGGGTCATGAGTCAGGAAGCAACCCAGGTGGTCGATGTTCAAGGCAGCCCTATGGAAGTATTCCTGTTCGTTCCGGATGGCGCTGGCCCCCATCCGGGCGTTGTGCTTGCACAACACATTCCCGTTGGTCATAGCGGGATCGAGAATGATACGTTCACCCTCCGTAGCGCCGAACGGCTGGCGGCGCAGGGCTACCTGGTGGCGGTACCGTTCATTTTTCACTGGTGGCCCAAAGAGGCCGATATCAGATTGAAACGCGACCAGTCCCGCGATGACTGGATGGTGGCGGATATGTGCGCAGCGTTTGAGCTACTGCAGACCCGCCAGGATGTGCTGCGCGAGCGCATTGGTGTGGTCGGTCACTGCTGGGGTGGCAGGGTCGCCTGGCTGGCCGCCTGCCACATTCCCGAGCTTGCGGCCTGTGCGGTATTCTATGGGGGCCGAATCAAGCTGACCATGGGGCCATCGAGCATCGCTCCGATTGAACTGGCGGCGAACATCCGCTGCCCGGTAGCAGGCTTCTTCGGTGATGAAGACTCAAACCCCACGCCGGGAGATGTCGATGACTATCAGGCAGCGCTCGAAGCCGCCGGAGTGCCACACGAATTCTATCGTTATGCCGAAGCGGGTCATGCCTTTCAAAACTTTCCCTCGGCCGAGCGCTACCGAGCGACCGCAAGCGAGGATGCGTGGGAAAAGCTGTTCGAATTTCTTGACCGGCACCTTGGGGTTTGAGTCTCAGGACTGCCATGTTCTGCTCTTGTCATCTCTTTGATTGAGGTCTCTCCATGAACCCGCCTGAATTGTGTCGTTTGAGCGCCCGAACTCAGCGAGAACTGGTGGCGCGTGGTGAACTGTCTTGTGAAGAGTTGCTGAAGGTTCATCTACAGTGGATCGAAGCCGTGAATCCCGAGGTCAACGCCATCTGCACGTTGGTGCCTGAGGAGGCGCTCGAACAGGCCCGGGCAGCCGACAAGCGGCTGGCGGGTGGGGCTGAGGCACGGCCGCTCGAAGGCCTGCCGATTGCGATCAAGGATCTGGTCAATACCAGAGGCATCCGTACCACCTACGGCTCGCCGCTGTTTAGAGACCATGTGCCCGATACCGATGCGCTGCACGTCTCCCGGATCAGGGCGGCGGGCGGAGTCGTCATCGGCAAGACCAACACACCGGAATGGGGAGCAGGGTCTCAGACGTTCAACACCTTGTTTGGCGCCACGGCGACGCCCTTTGACACCACACGTACCGCCGGAGGCTCGAGCGGTGGGGCAGCCGCAGCGCTGGCCGCCCGCATGTTGCCTGTTGCCGACGGAAGTGATCTGGGTGGCTCGCTCCGGAATCCGGCGGCGTTCTGCAACGTGGTGGGATTTCGACCCAGCCCGGGCCGGGTGGCGGATCCAGCAAGACTGCAGGGATGGAGTCCGCTTCCGGTGCTGGGACCCCTGGCTCGCTCGGTAGACGATGCGGCGTTGTTGCTGTCGGTGATGGCCGGAGTGGATCAACACGATCCTCTCACGCTGGACACGGAACCGGGGTATTTCGAAACCTCGCTCGACAGTGACCCGAGCGGGTTGCGGGTGGCCTGGAGCGCAGATCTCGGCTTTCTGCCCGTGGCGCGTTCCATACGAGAGGTTTTTGAGGATTCGGTGGGTGTGTTTGAGGCGCTGGGCTGCCTGCTCGAGGAAGCAGCGCCGGATCTTCGAGACGGGCCGGATATCTTTCAGACCCTTCGCGCGCACATGTTTCTGGCCAGGTATGCCGACTATTTCGAAAATCTGCGTGATCAGATCAAGGATACGGTGCAATGGAATACCCGCAAGGGGCTCGAGCAGTCGGTGCTGGATGTGGCCATGGCGGAAGTTGCGCACCGTGCCCTCTACCGGCGTGTTGTCGAGTTCTGGCAGAGATTCGATTTTCTCATCCTGCCGGCGACCCAGCTACCACCGTTTTCCAAGGAACTGGATTGGGTCCGTGAGATCGAAGGCGTTCAATTCGAAAATTACCTGCAGTGGATGGAGATCTGCACGGTCATATCGTTGACCGGTTGTCCGGCCATTTCCGTGCCGGGTGGTTTCACGGCGGAAGGTCTGCCGGTGGGTTTACAGATTGTCGGGCCGCCGCGCTGCGATCTGGAGGTGCTGCGTCTGGCCCATGCCTTCGAACAGGCAACCGGATATGCAGAACGCGAACCCGATTACCAGGGACTCTCTGAACACTGAATAAGGGAGCTCTACTGCAACTCAGGCAGAACTTCCTGCGTCAGGAGATCAATGGCGGCCAGCGCTTCGGGTGCTTTGGCGCTCACCGTGGGT
>QIDL01000306.1 GCA_003228415.1 Gammaproteobacteria bacterium
AGAAGCCATCGCGGCGTTCAAGGTGTTCGCCGCAGGTGATCTGACTCAACGCCTGGAAGTCAAGTCGAAGGATGAGGCTGGTCAGCTGCGTGAGGCGACCAATGGCCTGATGAAAAAGCTTCGCGGCATGATCGGCAACATGGAAGCCTCTGCTTCGGCTCTCGGGCAATCATCTACGTCGCTCTCGCAAACGGCGGCCGAGTTGACCGGAGGAACCGAGCAGGTGACCCTTCAATCTTCCACGGTAGCGTCCGCTGCCGAGGAATTGTCTACCAACATGGCCAACATGTCCGCCTCGGCCGAGCAGATGACCGGTAACATCAAGACGGTCGCTTCGGCCGTGGAGGAGATGACCGCCAGCATCAGTGAAATCGCCAAGAACGCCGAGCAGGCCTCGACCGTGGCCAGCGGAGCGGCTCAGTTGGTCGAAGTTAGCAATAGCAACATCGGCCAACTCGGTGACGCCGCCGATCAGATCGGCAAAGTCATTGAGACGATCCAGGACATTGCCGAGCAGACCAACTTGCTGGCGCTGAACGCCACCATTGAAGCGGCGCGGGCCGGCGACGCCGGCAAGGGTTTTGCCGTGGTGGCTACGGAAGTCAAGGAACTGGCCAAACAGACGGCCGATGCCACCGAGGACATCCGCGGCCGGATCGAAGGCATTCAGAGTTCAACCGGCAAAGCAGTCGCCTCCATCGGCCAGATCAGCGAGGTGATCGGCAAAGTCAACGACGTTTCCAGGACAATTGCTTCGGCCGTGGAGGAACAGAGCATCACCACCAAGGAGATCGCCCAGAACATCACGCAAACTTCGGGTGCAGCCCAGACCGTCTCGATCGCCGTGGCCGAATCGGCTGCCGCCACACAGGAGATCACCCACAGTATTACCAAGGTCGATCAGGCCGCTAAGGAGGCAGTGCAGGGAGCTTCGCAAACTCAGACAGCCAGTGGTAATTTGTTCAAGCTGTCCGAAGAAATGAAGTCGCTGGTCGGACAATTCAAGGTGTAGGGGCTGCTGGTAAATAACTATCCGGTTTTATGTAAGAGGTGGATCAACAATAACGTCCTCATTTTATGTTGAGGGTCGTAGGCTGGAACAAGCTCCGCGCAGTTCCGGCATAGGCAATTTACGCACCAAAGATATGGCAGGCTATGATGACGGATGAAAAAATCCGAGTTCTTGTTGTCGACGACACGGTTACCTACCGCAAGATCGTCAGTAATGTGCTGGCTACCATGCCTGGTGTCGAAGTAGTCGCTACCGCGGTGAATGGCAGGATTGCCCTGGCGAAGATCGCCCAGCTTCAGCCTGACATCTTGACGCTTGACCTGGAAATGCCGGAGATGGATGGCCTGGAGGTGCTGCGCCACTTGAAAGAATCAGGCATCGATGTGGGTGCGATCGTGCTCAGTGGCACCAGCACCCATGGGGCGAACGCGACGATGGAGGCTTTGGAACTGGGAGCTTTCGACTTCGTCGCAAAGCCGGTCGGTGCCACACTCGAGGAGAGCTCACAAATGCTACAACAAGAACTTTGTCCAAAGCTCAAGGCCTTCGGCCGAACACGGCAAGTTCACAAAATTCTGCGTGGCCAAAGTTCTGCATGCCATGGGACAGCCACCCAACCACCAGCCAAGAATAGAAAAGGCGCGGAACACCGTGACCACCCTGTGGTAGGTGGTGGTAGGGGACAGGCAGAGGTGATTGCCATCGGCATCTCAACTGGAGGTCCACAAGCGCTCAATCGGATGTTACCTCAACTTCCAGCCGACTTGGGTGTGCCCGTGCTCTTGGTTCAGCACATGCCACCGGTCTTCACAAAGTCTTTGGCGGATGATTTGAATAAACGGTGCGCACTGACGATCTCTGAAGCGGTCGATGGCCAACCTGTCCAGGCAGGCCATGTACTGATTGCCCCCGGCGGCAAGCAGATGCAGGTTACCAAGGAAGGAGGTCAGACAACGATCCGAATCACCGACGATCCACCGGTGAATAGTTGCCGGCCCTCGGTCGATACCCTGTTCCACAGTGTGACCAGGACCTATGGCTCGGGCATTATCGGTGTGATCATGACGGGCATGGGGAACGATGGCAGCCAGGGATGTCGGCAGATGAAACAGCAGGGAGCTGTGATCATCGCCCAGGACGAGGCTTCCTGCGTTGTTTTTGGCATGCCTCGGGAACCGGTCGAAGAAGGAATTGCCGATGTGGTTGCTCCCCTGGATGAGATTGCCACGGAAATAGTTCGGCTGGCAGGAAAGAAGGTGGCCCTATGCAGGTAACACCCGAGGAGATCCCAGAAGTCGCACGACTCGTGAATAAACTCTGTGGCGTGGTGCTGGACGGGACGAAAGGCTACCTGATCGATAGCCGTCTGGGAAGCATTGCCGAAGATGCTGGCTGCGACAACTTCGGTGAGTTTTGTCAGAAAGCTTGCGTGAGCCGGCCGTTGCAGAACCAGATTATCGATGCGATCACAACGCAGGAAACACTCTTTTTTCGAGACGCCTCGCCCTTTGAGGCGCTAAAGCACAAAGCGATTCCTGAAACAATCGACGCGAAGGCTGGCACGGCTTTTCCCAAGCGGCTCCGTGTCTGGTCGGCTGCCTGCAGCACCGGGCAGGAGCCCTACAGTA
>QIDL01000006.1 GCA_003228415.1 Gammaproteobacteria bacterium
CCGGACGAGGTGCTGTGGACCCCTGTGCGGGCGTGATAACGGCCGGTCAGAAACTCTGCCCGGGTGGGCGAACACACAGGACTCACGAAGAAGTGTTCGAGAACGGCGCCGTCAGCCGCGAGAGCGTCGATATTGGGGGTGCTCAAATTGGTATTGCCGTTCGAGCTCAAGTCCCCCCACCCCTGATCATCTGTCAGAATGACCACTACGTTGGGACGCTCGTCAGCAGCGCCTGAAGTGGTAAAAGGCAGGAATACGGTCCAGGCAGCCAGGTAGATCAACGGCTTGAGAGAAGAGAGGCTTGTCATTTCTGCCTCGAGGATTCGATGGTGATATTGAACAACTCTTTAAGTAACCACTTTCACATAAACGAATCGCAAACTGAACTGCCCGGCCGAAGCCATCGATAGAAAAGATCGGCGAAGTTCCCGGACCGTTGCCGTGCTCGTACGTTGAAGTCCGTGCAGGTACTGTGACTATCAACGGGCAACCATTTCTATTCACCACCTATGAAGAGGCACAATCATGACGGAAGTAGTCAAATATTCCAAAGAAGGTCGGATCGCAACGGTCACATTGAACCGGCCAGAGAAGTACAACACCCTGCGCCCGGATGTGCTCGAGGGCATCCGGCATTCGTTGCAGGAGGCGAATAAGGATGACGGGGTGCGCATCATTATCCTGGAAGGCGCGGGCGACGCTTTTTGCGGCGGTTTCGATTTTTCCGGTGGGCTGGAGCACTGGGGCGGTCTTGAGGGATCCAGCTACGACCCCGGTATGGACGTGCATGGGGTGGTCAACCAGTACACCAGTTATAACACTGCCTTCATGGGTCTCTGGCGCGGTTTGAAGCCGACGATCTCGAAGGTTCACGGCTACTGTGTAGGCGGCGGTTCTGAGCTTGCGCTGTGTTCGGATCTGGTGATCGCGTCGGATTGCGCACGTTTTGGCACTCCCTACTCGAGAGTCTGGGGCTGCCACCTTACGGGAATGTGGGTATACCGGCTGGGACTGGCCAAGGCCAAGTACTACGCGCTGACCGGGGAATGGATCAGCGGTAAGGAGGCCGCCGAGGTAGAACTGATCAACTTCTCCTATCCGCTCGAAGAGTTGGATGAAAGAGTTCAAGTTCTCGCGGAAAAGATGGCCCGGATTCCGCTGACCCAGCTCATATCCATGAAGCTCATCGTCAACCAGGCGTACGACAACATGGGTCTTCAGAGCACCCAGACTCTGGGTCCGGTGCTTGATGTCGTGATGCGCAACACACCCGACGGCAGGAACTTCGTGCAGGTCGCCGACGAGGAGGGTGTGCGTGCTGCGATCGAGATGCGCGATGGACCATTTGGTGACTACAGCCAGGGCGCGAAGGAAGATCAACCCCGCCGACGCAGCGAAACGAACCTCTAATCCATGCACCTCAACCTGGGCCCGCTTCAGCTTCAGCACCAGCGATGGCGGGCTCTCGAGGCTACGTCTCCAGGCCTGTTGGCGCCAAGGGGTCGAGCAGGCCGTGCTCTTTCAGGTCAGACCAGAAAGAGGCCGGAATCCGCGTGTTGAGGTGGTCGATGCTGGTCTTCGCATGGTCGACTTGACTGGCTCCGGGAATCACCGACACAACGCGTTCGTGACCCAGCGGAAACTGCAGCGCCGCCGCGCCGAGAGCGATGCCGTGGTGGCGGGCCATACGATCAATGGCACGTGTTCGCTCAATTGTCTGTTGTGTGGCGGGTGCGTAGTTGTAGACCGCTCCGTCGATGGGACCGGTCGCTAGAATTCCCGAAGCGTAAGGAGCGCCCACGACAACGGATACACCCTTGCGTGCACACAGCGGGAAGGCATCGTGCAGCGCTGTCTGATCGAGCAGTGTGTAGGGCATGGCCACCAGCAGGTAGTCGAGTTCGAAACGATCCAGGAAATAGGGAATCATCGCGTTGTCGTTGATCCCCGCGCCAATCGCCGTGATATGCCCTGAAGAACGGAGTGCTTCCAGCGCCTGCCAACCGGACTGTTCCAGATCCCGACGATGCTGCTCCAGTGTGCCGCCGCTGCCGTGGTAGCCGGAGTCGAGATCGTGAATGACCAGCATGTCCACCCGCTGCAGCGACAGGCGCATCAGACTGTCTTCGAACGAACGCATGATGCCGTCCCGGGAATAGTCGAATCGAAGCGCGAACGGCAGCCCTCCCACCCACGGAGGTGTGTGCAGATCGGCTGTTGCGCCTGCCTGGTACACGCGGCCGACCTTGGTCGATACTCTGAACGAGTCGCGTGCCCGGGTGCGGAGAAAGTGCCCGAGCCGGTGTTCACTCAAGCCGTGGCCGTACCAGGGGGCGGTGTCAAAAAAGCGCACTCCCGTGTTCCAGGCGGTTTCGATGATTGCTTGAGCCTGAGCTTCTGTCATCGTTTCGAACAATTCCCCGAGTGGCGCACCGCCGAGTCCGAGTACCGGGAGCGTTAGACCGGTTCGCTCGAGCCGGCGGGATGGGATCTCTGTCATGCTGTGTGGTTCCGCTCAGCCTTGATACCTGTCTTTGTCCCTCAACCGGTGGTGGAGGTGACCATGGGTCTGGACATATTACCCGTATGCGCGGCAACGGGAGAAGATCTGCATTTACCCCTGCGCGTCGACATCTCCA
>QIDL01000253.1 GCA_003228415.1 Gammaproteobacteria bacterium
TTTCGGTGCGTGTGATGGGTTCACCAACTTGTTGCGGCTTCGCAAGGCCGGCCACGATCAGGGTCCAGATCAAGGCCATGCCCACGGTTTGAAGCCGACGCCGATTGAGTATCACCGACCCGCCTCCCGCTTCTGCACCGGCTGCCGCCACGATATCTTCGAAGAACGGAACCCTGAGCGAGCTGACCCGTTCGCGATACGGTGGCAGCAGCCACCACGCGAATAGCGGTAACGGCAAGGCGAGAAATGCCCAGGGATAGGCCAGCTCAAACACGGTGCCCCTCGATCCAGCGGCGCGCGGCTTCAATGAGCGCCGCACCGTTCACATCATTCCGGTAAGCGGCACCTGCGAGCTCGCTGGCTTTGCTGCGCACCAGCCGATCGCCGTCAGTGGTATCGGCGAGAAAGTCCGCCCAGGCGCGACCGTAGAGGCCGGCGACCTGCTCACGGGGGAAAACGGTCAGTGCCGTTCGCTTGAGCAGCCCGGCAATGGCGGCGCCGGTCGCACCGGGATTATCGTCTGCCGATTTGGCGATGGCGGTGAGCTCTCTGAGCGCTTCACGACGATAGCGATTGTGCCGCCAACTCGAGAAGGTTCGCGCACAGATCATGACCAGCAACACCAGGAACCAGGCGAGCAGAATTTTCCAGCCCGAAGTCTGTGGCCAGAAAGGGACGTGCACAGGTTCGACCAATGGCTCCATCAGATCGAGCAGTTGCGGAAGATTGAGCCCCTGGTAGCGATTCATCGGGCCCTGCTTCGCGGCGCCAGGCTGCCCATCAGCCGACGAATCTGCGGCAGCGTCTCTTCCCCGGCGGATAGCGGTAGCAGTGACAGGTTGATTTCGGTTTGCCAGTCGGTGATCCGGGCCAGGCGACGTTCGCTGACCGCGGCGACCTGTGCGCGAATCCTGTCCGAGCTCAGGTCGATCTCCGCCTGCATGTCACCGTCGCCGAGTACCGCGACATGCTCCGCGTCGAGGTTCAATGCGATAGGATCGATCGTGACCATGAGTATCAGATCATTGTGTCGTGCAATGTCGCTCAAGCGGTGATGAGTTGATTCATCGATGCCATCGAAATCGCTGAAAATGATCACCAGATGGTCGTGATGGGCGATGCGCGAGACGCTCTTGAGAATGTCATTCAATCGCGCCGGAGTCTTTTCGACCAATCGGTCTGCGTGCAGTCCATTGTTCATCGTGGTCATTACATCGATGAGTGCTTCGAGGGCGGAACCGCTGCGCCGCGGAGCCACCTCGAGTTGTCGGTCGTCGTCGAATACGATTCCGCCGACACGATCGCCGGATTCCAGCACGCGGAAAGCGGCAATGGTGGCCGCCTCCGCGGCCGTCACCGACTTCAGATTCAGTCTGGTCCCGAAAAACATCGACATCCGTTGATCCACCACCAGCAGCGCTGGTCGATCACGTTCCTCGGTGAATACTCTGACGTGGGCTTTGCCGGTACGGGCGGTGGCCTTCCAGTCGATTGAGCGTATGTCGTCCCCTGGCTGGTAGCCGCGCATTTCCTCGAAGTTGAGGCCGCGTCCCCGGAGGTGGGAAGCGTGCCTGCCGTTCAATACGCTCCCGGAGGACTGGGTTGGCAAAAAGCTCAATCCCCGGGCAGCTTCTCCAAGACTGCGTAGATGCGCTCGGTTGACATGGATCCGCGGGTCTTCTTTCATCGGCTGAACTAAGGCAGTGCGACCAGCTCCAGAATACGGTCTGTCACATTGTCGGCGTTTATATTGTTGCCCCTGGCCGCGTAGGCGAGGGTCAGGCGATGGCGCAACACGTCATGCACGATGGCCCGGACGTCTTCGGGGTCCACGTAGTCGCGACCGTTGAGCCAGGCGTGGGTCCGCGAACATTTGTCCAGGGCGATGGATGCACGTGGGCTGCCCCCTACATCGATCCAGCTATCGAGATCTTCGGCATATTTAGCGGGTGTGCGAGTCGCATACACCAGATCGGCCATGTAGCGTTGAATCGAATCCGAGACGTGAATGCTGCCGATTTCCCGGCGTGCTTCGAAGATCACCGTTTGCGCAATCGGTTGTGACTCATCCGTCGAAGCTGCCTGATCTGCCCCCGGGCTGGGACTGACAGCCTGCTCCTGCGCCGCCGTGATCTCCTCACCACGGACTAAAGTGATGACTTTTACCTCATCTTCGATGGCCGGGTACTCGATGTTGACGTGCATCAGGAAGCGGTCCATCTGTGCTTCCGGGAGTGGGTAGGTACCTTCCTGCTCCACGGGATTCTGAGTAGCCATGACCATGAACAGGGGGGGCATCCTGTGCGTTGTGCCGGCAACGGTCACCTGGCGTTCTTCCATCGCCTCGAGCATCGCCGCCTGCACCTTGGCCGGTGCTCGATTGATTTCATCGCCAAGCACGATATTGGCAAAGATCGGTCCCGGTTCGAATCGGAACTCGCTTTTAGCATCGCTCTGGTAGTAGACCTCGGTGCCGGTCACATCGGAAGGCAGCAGGTCGGGTGTGAACTGGATGCGGCTGAAGTCCGCCTCCAGATTGGTTGCCAACGCCTTGATGGCGCGGGTTTTGGCGAGCACTGGCAGCCCTTCCACGAGCAGATTACCGTTGGCCAGCAGCCCGATCAGCAGCCGTT
>QIDL01000622.1 GCA_003228415.1 Gammaproteobacteria bacterium
CCCTGGGGTCCCCAGTGTACTACTTGAAGCGAAGGTGCGCCGAGGCTACTGTGCCTGCCCCGCATGTCGGGTGGCTGAGATGACTTCTTTTCCGAGGCCGGGGAGACAAAAATGACCAGAAAAACAGCCTTTTTCATTCTGCTGCCCGCTTTGTGGCAACCCGTCTGGACAAGCGCCGAGGACCCGTCCGGCAACGTGTCGGCGCACACAGCGCCGCAGGCGGAAATAGCTGCGCGTGAGGTCATGGATGATTTTCTCCGGGCATTCAATGCCCGGGATGAACAGGCCTGGGCAGACTCGCTCGTCTACCCCCACCTGCGCATGGCTAGTGGCAACGTGGTGGTCTATCCAGACCGGCAGACCTTTGTCGATGCCATGGATCTGGACGCCTTTGCCGCCAGCACCGGTTGGCGACGCAGTCGCTGGGACGATATGGAGGTGATCCAGTCATCGCCCGAAAAAGTTCACATTCGTGTGCGCTTCTCGAGGTTCGATGCCAACGATGCACTCCTGTCCAGTTACGATTCTTTGTACATCATCGAGCAAGTGGAAGGGCGCTGGGGGGTTCGCGCCCGTTCCAGCTTCGCACCCTGACGGCAAGCAATAGTGGAGAACTTCCAGATGAATTCATCAGATGATGAGCTCGGTTTCGAGACCCGGGCGATTCATGCGGGGCAGGCGCCCGATCCGACCACTGGCGCGGTGGCGACACCCCTCTACATGACCTCAACCTACGTGCACTCGGAGCCCGGTGTGTTCGCTGGTTACGACTATTCGCGGGCGGGCAATCCGACCCGAGCTGCGTTTGAGCACTGTGTCGCCAACCTGGAGGGCGCCCGGTTTGGATTCGCGCTCGCTTCCGGCTGTCTGGGTGTTACGACGGTCATGCACCTTCTGGAGCAGGGCGATCATGTGGTCGCCTGCGATGACATGTACGGCGGCACCTATCGGCTGTTCGAGGACGTCTTCAAAAAACAAGGCGTGGACTTTTCCTACATTGATCTCCGGGACCCCTCGACGCTCGAAGCAGCCATGCGCGAAGAGACCAGGATGGTCTGGGCCGAAACGCCCACCAATCCGTTGATGAAACTGGTCGACATTGAGCGCATCGCAGAGATCGCCCACGCGGGCGGTGCCCGGCTGATGGTCGACAATACCTTCATGAGCCCATACTTCCAGCGCCCTTTGTCGCTCGGCGCCGATCTGGTGCTGCACTCCACCACCAAGTATATCAACGGTCACAGCGACCTGATCGGTGGTGTGGTGATTACCGATGATGAAGCGCTGGCCGGGCGATTGGATTTTCTGCACAAATCCATCGGAGGTATCCAGAGTGTGTTCGATTCCTATCTGTGTCTACGCAGTTTGAAGACCCTGGCTGTGCGGATGCGTGCCCATGAAGCCAACGCAACGGCCGTAGCCCGATTTCTGCAGGACCACTCGAAGGTGGAGTGGGTGGCATATCCGGGTCTTGCAAGCCACCCGCAGCATGAACTTGCCAGACGTCAGACCAGCGGGCATGGCGGCATGATGTCAATCGGCGTGAAGGGTGGACTCGATGCAGCCAGAGTGTTGATGGCCAATGTGAGGGTGTTCACTCTCGCGGAAAGCCTGGGTGGGGTTGAGTCGCTGATCGAACATCCCGGCTTGATGACCCACGCGAGTCTCAGTGAAGAAAGGCAGCGGGAGGTGGGTATCGCTCCCGGGCTGCTGCGGCTCTCTGTGGGCATAGAGAGCGAAGTTGATCTCATTCGGGATCTCGACCGGGCGTTGGGGAAAATCTGACCCATGGTCATCGATGATCTCGACCGTCACCTGCCTGCGGCAGGCAGCTTGGAGCGGGCGGTGGTGCCCATGGCAATGTATCTGGCCTGGTGCGTCAATCTGCAGCTGCTCGATAGCGATTTTCAGAGTGACCACGAAGGTCAGTTGCTGCGATTGCGCTACCGGGAGATCTCACCGGCCGAGTTCCTCACCACCACCTGCGGCGGACATTTTTCCTCCGCGCTGTTGAACCCGGAGGGCCGGCGTTTCACCCATGGTTACTATCAGGACTACCTGAGAGAATTTGCTGCAACCTTTGGAACGACCCTCGAAGGCGTGTATGCGGTCAACGACGATTGGGCGACCTATGATCAGATCGCCAGGGTGCTGACCCGGAGAATCATGGCATCGAAAAGCGCCTCCCGGTCCGGAAATTACGCTGAAAAGGGCCGCAGGAAGTGGTGGCAGGTCTGGCGTTGACCCCGCTTGCAGAGCCTGCCGGCTTGTTCCTCTGGTGACAGCGATGAGTCCGTTTCGTCCTCAGGATACCAAGGTCTACCGACCCTACCCGGACGAGATTCCCTGGGAGTTGCTGCTGATCGCCGATTCCGATGAGGAACGGGTGTATGGCTATGCGGATGCGGACTACATGCGGGTCGCCAAATTTGCGGACCAGCCAGTGGGCGTCTACGTTGTTCGGGCGCTGACTCCGACCCGCTTCGAGCTCTGCAACATCGCCGTAGCACACGGCTTTCGCAACAAGGGCCTTGGCCGCTGGCTGCTCGGTCATGCCATTGGGCTTGCAGAAACGAAAGGCGGGCGGGAAATCCTGGTCCGAGGGGTTCCGTTGCGGGGACTTTTCAGACGAG
>QIDL01000112.1 GCA_003228415.1 Gammaproteobacteria bacterium
GTCAGCATCGCTTTAATGCGCCCGATTCGTAAGAAGACCAAGCAATGATGGCCGGACAGTCAGGGCCCTTCGAACCGCTGGTTCGATGCATACGCGTTTTGTTCCCGGCATGCTTCTTCGCACTGTCTGGATGCGTATCTGTGGTCTCTTTGTTTACCGCAGGTTTCGCCGAGGATCTGGGCGATGCGATCCTGGATAATCCTGATATCGAGATGGTCCAGGATGGTGCGCCGACATTTTTGTTGCTGGTCGACGCGTTGCTGGCTAAAAGCCCTGATAACCCGACGCTTCTGCTGCAGTCGTCACGTCTGAATTCGGCTTATGCGGCTGCGTTCGTGAGCGATCCGGAGCGTGTCAAGTACCTTAGCACCAAGGCGTTGACGGACGCAGCGCGCGCGGTGTGTCTGAGTTTGAAAGATGCCTGCGGCTTGCGAACCCGGCCGTTTGATGACTATCAGAAGTGGCTTGTCAGGCGCAGACTCGGCGAAGTACCCGAACTCTACCAGTTTGCGAGTAGCTGGGCCGGCTGGATCCAGGCTCATGGTGACGACTTTGTTGCCATTGCCGAGTTGGGTAAGGTGAAAGCCCTGATGGAAAGGGTGGTCGAGTTAGATGAAACCTACGACAGTGGAGGACCCCACCTTTACATCGGTGTCTTTGAAACTTTGCTGCCGCCGTCGCTTGGTGGACGTCCGGAGGTGGGCAGAGCACACTTCGAAAGGGCGATCGCTATATCCGGTGGCAGGCATCTCATGACGAAAGTCATGTACGCCGATCAATATGCCAGGTTGGTCTTCGATCGGGACCTCCATGACAAGCTCCTCAATGAGGTGGTATCTGCTGACCCGAATGTACCGGGACTTACCTTGATCAACACGGTGGCGCAACGTCGCGCCCGTGAATTGCTGGAATCTGCTGATGCGTATTTCTAGTTTGTTTGGATGGCGTCTGTGTGGCGGGCTTCCGTCACGGCGATGGAGGCTGCTGCTGTCTGTGTTTGCGCTCACCGTGTTGATTACCGCAACCGACTCGGTCCAGGCTGTGGTCTTCAAGATTGCCACCACCTCTCCGGATGGCTCGATGTGGATGCGCCTGCTTCGGGAGGGCGCTCATGATATCGAGACGAAAACCGAAGGCCGGGTCGAATTCAAATTCTATCCCGGCGGTATCATGGGAGATGACAAGGCGGTCCTGAGGAAAATACGAGTCGGTCAGCTGCACGGCGCCGTGATGACTGCTGGCGGACTCACGCAAGTCTATCCCGACGTACAGCTCTACACGCTGCCGATGATCTTCAAGAACCTTGGTGAGGTCGATCACATCCGCGAGAGCATGGACAAACAGCTCATGAGCGGTCTGCGCAGTAAAGGCTACGTAGGATTTGGTTTTGCCGAGCTCGGCTTTGCCTACGCGATGTCAAAGGTTAAAGTGGAAACCCTTGAAGAGGTCAGAGCCCAGAAAGTCTGGATTCCGGATGGTGATCCGGGTGCGGAGCTGGCCGTTAGGGCCTTCGATATCACACCGATTCCATTGTCCATTGCCGATGTATTGACTGGGCTGCAGACGGGTCTGATCAATGGTGTAGCCATACCGCCGGTTGGTGCCATCGTATTGCAGTGGCATACGCAACTTAAGAACGTATTTGATCTGCCATTGCTTTATGTTTACGGACTGCTGGCAGTGCGGGACCGACAATTCGACAAGCTCGATGCTGCGGATCAACAGGTCGTCATGCATGTCATGAGCGATGTGGTAGCTCGGGTCAATGCGCAGAATCGTAAGGATCATGAGCGCGCGGTAGAAGCGCTGAAAGCTCAAGGCCTGGCCTGGAATACTCCCTCTGCTGCTGAAGTTTCGAGGTGGCAGACTTTGGCCGATGAGGCGTCTGTGAGCATGGTCTCCCGGGGTGTGATCTCACCGGCACTGTTCGAGGCTCTGCGAGATCATCTGGCGGATTATCGAGCCCGCCTTGATTGATCGTCTGGTCTCTGGACTGAGGACTGTCGAGAACGGACTACTCGTCGTCCTGCTCAGCACCATGATTCTGATCGCCGCCTACCAGGTGGTGGCGCGGAACTTCTTCGATACCGGGATATTCTGGGGGGATTCGCTGGTTCGGGTGCTGGTGCTCTGGCTGACCTTTATCGGTGCGACCATCGCCTCGCGGAATGACGAGCACATTCGAATCGATCTGCTGACCCGGTTCATAGGCCCGCTGTCCGAAAAGATTCTGGTCAGGCTTCGGAGCCTTTTTACCGCTTTTATCGCAGGTGTTTTTAGCTGGTACAGCCTGCAATTTGTTCTGCTGGACTACCAGGATGGCATCATCGCATTCGCCGCCGTACCGGCGTGGGCGTGTGAAGTGATCATGCCGCTGGGTGCCGGGTTGATTTCGTTGCGTTATCTGTTGCGGACGTTTGCGACATCATGATCTGGTTGCTCATCATCGTTCTGTTGTTGGCTGCCATTGCCGGAGCGCCACTTTTTTCGGTGCTGCTTGGTGCTGCGATGGTCGGCTTCCTGTCGGCGGATATCGATCTGACCATCGTTGCCATCGAAGTCTACCGCATAGTGGATACGCCGCTGTTGGTGGCGTTGCCGCTGTTCACGTATGCGGGGTACGTACTG
>QIDL01000332.1 GCA_003228415.1 Gammaproteobacteria bacterium
ATCAGCCGTGCGACTGACTACTGCGAAAGCGGTTTAGTACATGGGTCGTCAGCAGTCATCGGGCTCTATCTGGTGAGTGACTGCTATGGAGAAAAGAAATCATGCGAGTGGTATAAGAAGAACAACCGCCCGAAACGTGCTGGCTGGGAAGTACGATTGAAGGGTGAGGGGCTCGAGGGGAACCGCCACGGGCGGTCGGAGGCTGGGTACCTGGTGGTTTCGAAGGCTCCGAGCATCGCGGGTACTGGGGGTTTCCAGGGTTGCGGTCACAAGAAGACACTGGGCGGTCGTTTTCTAGAAGAGCCTATCCTGGTTCGGGGTGTCGGGGTGCTCGGTGCGCAGGGGTGGCGCTCGGGGTTGCTGCGACGGCTCAGCCTCGTCGCGCACCCGAATGTGCTCGAGGATCGTGGCAATGAGGTCGGGATCCTCGATGCAAGCAATGACGCGCAGCTTGCCGCCACACCTGGGGCAGATCTCGATGTCTATGTCAAAGACGCGTTTCAGGCGCTGTATCCAGGTCATCGGCGCAAGGGGCTTGTCCGGTCGCTCTTCGTCGGTTTCGCGCCTCGGCACGATGTGCTTTCGATGTTTGCAGTTCGGGGCGAACACGCCATGGAAGCGAGTGAGATTGAGCCTTGGACGAGGAACCAGTGCCGCCAGTCGTGCGATGAAGTCTAGGGGGTCGAGCACGACATGGGTGGAACCGTCCCGGAACGGCTGCTTGAATTTGTAGATGACCTGTCCCCGCTCATTGGTTGAGAGGCGTTCATTGGCAACGGCGGGCCGGGTGATGTAGCGGCAGAGCTTTTCGAGCTTGTCGCGTTGAACCGGCTCGCAGCAGGTGGCCGCATGAAGGGAAAAGCCCGGTTGCCTGGCCAGCAACGCTGACGCGAGGGGCTCGGGCTGTGCCGGGACGGTACGCAGGGTCAACGTCTTCCTGCCGGCGTTGGGGCCGATGGCGATCCGGTAGTGAATAGATGCGCCGATCAGTTGGTCGAGTGCTTCGCCGGGCTCGAAGTCGAGGTAACTGTGCTCAGGGTCGCGTACGAGGAGCCCCTGGCGCTCGAGCAATCGAGCGACGCGTTTACTGATGGTGTGCAGGAGCTTCGCGAGCTCGTCGGGAGCCGATCGTGGCGCGCGATGAAACCTTGGCCGTGGTCCTTCGAAGGTGTAGACGCCGTCGAGGAAGAGCATATGGAAGTGGATGTTCAAGTTGAGCGCGGAGCCAAAACGCTGGATCAGGGTGACTGCCCCGGTCTTGGCGCCGTAGGCGACGGTAAATCCGGTCTTCTTGATGAGATACGTCGAGATCGCACGGTAGACGACGCCGAGAATCTGGCTCAGTACTTGCGGCTCGGCGGCGAAGAGGAAGCGCAGGGGATAGGGGAAGGTGAGCACCCACTGCCGAATGGGTTGTTCCGGCAGCACATGATCGACCAGGTGGGCGGCGGACTCGATCATCCGGCGAGCCCCGCAGGACGGGCAGAAGCCGCGGCGTTTGCAGCTGAAGGCAACGAGGTGCTCATGGCTGCAGGCCTCGCACTTGACGCGCAGGAACCCGTGTTCGAGCAGGCCGCACTTCAGGTAGTCGTCGAACTCCTGCTTGACGAACGCGGGCAGTGAGCCGCCTTCGGCTTCGAGCCGGGCGAGAAACTGGGGGTAGTAAGTCTCGACGATCCCGTAGAGCGGTGTCTCTTCGGGGCGGTGCCGCTCATAGTCAGCGGCAGGGGTATGTGAGGAAGCTGATCGAGGCAAGCCCGGCGCCCGGATACCACGGGCCGTTCAGGATGCCGTTCCGAGCGGCCAGGATCAGCGGACAGCTGCCACAAAGGCGGTGCTCGAACGGCTTGATGGGGTGTCGGTCAGGGCTCAATGGTAGACACGATCCAGACCGCTACCTGTTCTTTTTTTAGGGCACGCATTGTTCCCGAAAAACTGCGACTCATGGTGACTTGAATCAATGCACCGCTGGCCGGTGACAGTTCTACTTGGCGCCACGAAATACAGCGAGCCCGTCAGCGGGATTTGAAATGCACAATAAGGCAATCGTCTGCCTCGTTTTGATCATCGGTATGACACTGATTGCCGGGGCGTGGGACCGTGCCGAAGCCGCGGAAGAGCAGGGTGCGGCGTTGTTTGCCGGACACTGCGCGCAATGCCATGAACCCGCCGTTGACAGGGCACCGCCTCTGGCGACCCTGAAAACCATGCGCCCCGACTTTCTGCAGGCCTCTTTGTCGGCAGGCAAGATGGCGGCTCAGGGGCTGGAACTTTCGGTTCAGGGATTGGTCACCATGGTGGACTGGCTGACACAGGATCAGCCGCCCATTGAAAACTGGGCGGAGAAGGCCAGCTGCCTGGCAACATCAGGAAGTGTCGGGATCGACCTGGAAGCGGGTCCCAGGCTGGGTGACTGGGGCTACGGCAAGAAGAACCACCGCCAGCAGACGGCTGAAAAAGGCGGCATCAGCTCGACCAACGTTGCCAGTCTGACTCTCAAATGGGTGATGGCCTTTCCGCAGGTATCACAGATGCGAAGCCAACCGGCTCTGGTGGGAGACACCCTGTTCCTGGCCGTTGCGGATTCCAGCAGGGTTTATGCACTGGACGCGGACAGT
>QIDL01000343.1 GCA_003228415.1 Gammaproteobacteria bacterium
AGATACTCCAGCCAATCGTTGGCGGCGGGAAACCCTTCCATATCAAAGAATACGTCCGCGGCGGATGCCGGCGGGAGCGCGGCAAGACCCAGGCCGGGATAATCCTCTGGAGCTGCAAGCACTTCATACAGGGGCCGCTCCAGACCCTGGGACCTGACCTGCAAACCGGCCTGCTGGTGCAAACGAGTCAGCACCGCTTCGCTGATCCCCTTGACCCGCCCGGGATGTTTTCGGGCCAGTGCCTGCAGGGTGGCAATACCGGAGTCTTCCAGTTTCCGAATCTGCCCACGCCCGATGTTGGCAACCTGTGAGAGGTGATCCTGTGCCAGCAGCCAGCGCTCGGCATAGGACGACCAACGGCCGTGGGCGGCGGATGCCTCCGGGATCGGGCCTTCACCCTGCGGGTAGTGCGCCATTAACTCAAGGAACCGGCGCTTGATATGCTGGAAATAAAACCAGAAGTCCCTGGTACGGTACTCGTGCTCAGACTCGTCACCCAGAATTACGCCGATCACATCCGGGCAGGCGCCGGTCATGCCTTCGAGCATCTCCGCATAGCAACACAGTTGAATCAAGTAGTACGGTTTTGGATGGCGGGCGAGCTTGGTATCCCACACGGCATAGCGAGGTTCCGCAAACGGACCATGAACCCGGCGCAAAAAGTCCGCGTAACCTGCAAATTCGCCATATTCCAGATGCGCCTGGTAGATAACATCGGGACCCTGCTTCAGCGCCTCGCGAGTACGCTCGAGCCCGTCTGCATGGGGGATCTCGCAGATGTTTTGCCCGGAACCTTGAATCGTCGTAAGGTATTTTCCCTCATGCGCATGGCCACGCGCCTGCAGGATCTTGAGCATGGGATCATCTTCATCGGGAGCCAGTGAATCCGGATTCTCCAGGTAACGCCGATCCATCCAACTCGCAAAGGGTGATTCCAGAAATACGATCAGATCCGTGGGCGAATAAATGAGTTGTGAATTTTTAAATCTCATTGACTGTCCTGCCCGGCCAGAACCAATAAACCATCGGCCAGTTCCAGAATTCGATCCGACAGGGCAACCCTGTTCCGCCACTGCCGCGGGATCCCGTCCAGACCGTAGTACGCCCCGGCCAACTGGCCATAGATCGCGCCGGTGGTATCGGCGTCGTCCCCCAGATTAACCGCCGCCAATGCGCCCGCCGCGAAATCATCGCTGTTCCAAAATGCCCACAGCGCGGCTTCCAGAGCCTGCACGACATAGCCTGTGCCGCGGATCTCCGGCGGCTGCCTGGTTTTGAACGAGCCGGCGGCAATCGCATCGATTTTGGCAGACAGGACGGATACCGGCCAGGCGCCGGACAACGGAGAATAACGCGTACCCAGCAAAGTCTCTTTGGAAATACCCGACAGTGCCCCCAGGATCAGGCCTGCGTAGTAACGACAGGCATCGATTGGCTCAGGCGCGCCATGAGTGGTGCGTGACATTTCCCCCGCCAGGTGGATCGCTTGTTCAGGAACGCCGGCAAAGGCCAGCGGCACCGGCGTCATGCGCATCAGGGAACCGTTGCCCCCATAGCGCGATTCGGTCCGCCCGGCAAACGGGTTACTTTTATCAACCTCGAAGCGCCGCATGGCGGCGCTGACGGTGCCGCCGATATCGAAACAGGATCCGGTGCTGCTGAGATAACCCTCCCGGCACCAGCGAAGATAACGGCGCATCTGATCCGCAGGATCAAAGGACTGGCAGACCACCAGGCTCTCGGCAAGGCAAAGCGCCATTGATGTGTCGTCGGTCCACTGCCCTGGCTCCAGATCGAAGGGGCCGCCTCCAAGCATGTCGCTGATCGGCTCAAAGCTGCCGGGGGGCTTGAATTCAAGGGTTGTGCCGAGGGCATCGCCGGCCGCCAATCCCATCAGCGAACCCCGGTAGCGGTCAATCATATCCACGAACACCAGCCTCCTGGTCCGGAATCATACACTCCCCAAGTCAGCCGTTCCGCCGCAGGGATGACCGCACCAGCCGGCTGCCTTTATACCCGTCGTTACCATTGCCTTTGCCTTGTAAACGGAAAACACAAAGATGAATGACCCCAGCATCGGTCGACAGTGCACCACCTGACAGCTCATCACCTCGCAGGCGCAAATCTTCGCCATCGCCTACCGCCGGGAAATGCTCCTCGGGGGTGCCGGCGGCATCCTTGATCAACATTGCGGCGTTTGATTTGTTTGCCTTGGAGTGTTTGTCTCCGGCATCGATTGCATCCAGGGCATAGCTCTGTACCAGTTTCGGCAGCAGGGTCTTCAACGTCACCGGGCTGTCGAAGAGATCCAGACCAACCGCTTCACCGCCGATGACAAACAAGGCGCCGGTCTGATTATCCAGGGCGGTGAAGGCAGCGTAGTATTCATTCAGCCTGGCCTGGTATTTTTCATACAAGGCGGCTGCCGCACCGGTATTGGAGTGCGCGCCCATGCGCGCGGCTTTGCCCGAAATATTGGCCCAGACCTCCCCCTGATCGCTGTCCCGGGTGCCTTTCCGGTACATCGATTCACTGACCTGGGCGGCCTTACCGGCCCGGCCAGCGGCGTAGTGCGCCCGCCTGGCGCTGGCAAATTCAGCCGAATTCGCACGCCAACG
>QIDL01000519.1 GCA_003228415.1 Gammaproteobacteria bacterium
ACTTCTCTGGACGATCCGGTAAATTTCTCAGCCGCTGGATCATCAACCGTCCACTCGCGAATGACACTCTCGTGGCTGGCGGCGTCATCATCCAGATAGTCTGCTTTGCCGCCCTCCGAACGGGCGCTGTATGCCGTATAGAATTTGCCGGAACCGGGTTTTCCTGCGGCCGAAAATTCCGGATGGAAGGCGAATCCCACCAGGCCGGTTTCATTTGGAAACATCGAATCATCGAAACCGAAACCGCCGTACTTCCTGATGTCCAGATAGACGCCTGGCGCCTTGCCGTGCTCGTCGGTCAGATACAGCAAGCCGCGCAGGTCGTTGAACATGAGCCGCTTCGAGCCATCGGGTATCGGCATCATGGTCTGGATTCTCGCGTAGGCGTTGTTTGCGCCTGCCTTGCTCGAGTCGGTCGTTTTCGGGGCGCGCACAAAATTGACCGCCGCTACAAGGACCTCGCTGTTGCGGATCTTGTCTGGAATCGGGTCCTGAAGAGGGTCCTGGGTTCCATGAACCGGAATTGCAGCGACCAACAACAACAGGGCGATTACCCATGCACATCTGGTGGTTTTCACGTCCGTTCCCGGGATTTGTGACGGATGGAGGATATTTTTCCACCATTGGGGGAGTCTGTGTCAACCGATTGCCGTTTCCTGCGTTTTAATACAAACGAAAGGTTTCGGCGAATTGCACGTAAAAAGACAGGGTGATTTGCTCGGCGGTGACCGACAGGAGCATCAAATGGATGCGTGAAAAACAGTTCCGGGCAGCAAGCAGATTTGGTTTGGGTGTCTCGCGGAAGGACCTCGATGCGATGGCCGATGACCCGGTTGACTGGTTGTTGGTACAGCTACAGACCACGCCGCCTTCCGGCCCGCAAGTCACCCCCAGTGAGGCTTCCATCGCGTTATACAGCAAGGCGGTGATGGCGCGGAGGGAAGCTCAGCGTGCCGCCGAAGGCGATACCGATCGGATTGCGGCGCTGGATAAATCCCGAGGTGATTTCAGGCGTCAGGTACGCCGCGAGATCGGCGCACAGACCGAAGCACGATTCAACCATGCATTGAAGACCCGGGCACCCTTTCGGGAACGGCTGGTCCATTTCTACTCGAATCACTTCACTGTTTCCCGTCAGGGCAGACCACAGATCATTGGCGCTTGTGTGGCCTACGAAAACGAAGCCATACGCGGGTCTTTGGATGGTCATTTCGAGGAGATGCTCACTCGGGTGGTGTCTCATCCGGCCATGCTGATTTATTTGGACAACGTGCAATCCATGGGACCGACGTCCATGGTGGGACGGCGCCGCAACATGGGTCTCAACGAGAACCTGGCGCGGGAAGTGATGGAGTTGCACACGCTGGGGGTCGATGGCGGTTACAGCCAGCAGGACGTCACGTCACTTGCCGGTATTCTGACAGGGTGGACCGTGGGCAACGATCGATTGCGCCGGTACGGAGCGACGCCGGGTAGATTCGTTTTTATGCCCGCCATGCATGCGTCCGGTGATGCCCGGTTGTTGGGCAAACGCTACTCCGACAGCGGTGTTGAGCAGGGCAGGCGGGCGCTCTCCGATCTGGCTCGCCACCCGTCGACCGCTCGATTCCTTGCCACCAAACTGGTCCGACACTTTGCTTCGGACAACCCGCCGGAAAGAGCCGTGAATCGGTTGACCGAGGTTTTTCTCGAGACGGATGGCCACCTGCCGTCGGTACACGAAGCTCTGGTCAAGCTGCCTGAATGCTGGGATGCCGAGGCTCGGAAATTCAAAACGCCTCACGAACACCTGATTTCCGTATTTCGTGGGCTCGATCTGACCTTGCCGCGGGCCGAGTTCGTGTTGGGTCCCTTGCGGCTGATGAACCACTTTCCATTCAGTGCACCTTCGCCTGCCGGTTGGCCGGACACTCAGGACCATTGGGGGGCTCCCACTGCGTTGAAACAACGGATCGAGTGGGCGGTGGCCTTCGGCCAGCATATGGGTGGCGCGGTCAACGTTCGCGAG
Organism: Gammaproteobacteria bacterium; assembly: GCA_003228415.1. Lineage (GTDB taxonomy): Bacteria > Pseudomonadota > Gammaproteobacteria > Pseudomonadales > Azotimanducaceae > SZUA-309. The sequence goes on from QIDL01000519.1 coordinate 2,009, forward strand.
TCGGCCGATCTGCTGCTGCAACCTGGCGCTTCAGAACGACTGCGGCAGAGTATTCATCGAGCCGCAAGCCCTGCCCAGGGGCTGGGTTTGCTGCTTGCTTCACCTGATTTTCAATGGAGGTGAACGTTGATCAGTCGTAGACGTCTACTGCGCTCGACCGCTGCACTGACCGTTGCCTGGCCGTCGATGAGGTCGCTGGCGGCGACGCAATCAGCACCACGGCTGGTAATCGTGGTGTTGCGCGGTGGAATGGATGGGCTGGCGGCGGTGCCGGCCTATGGTGACCGGGACTATCAGAAGGCCAGGGGCAACCTGGCCGATCCGATTCCCGGAGACCGGAGTGGAATCAGGGATCTCGATGGATTTTTCGGCTTGCATGCCAGTTTCAACAATCTGCACGACCTTTACCGGCAAAAGGAACTGGCCATCGTTCATGCGGTGGCGCCACCGTATCGAAGCCGATCTCACTTCGATGCTCAGGATGTGTTGGAGGCTGGTATAGCCAGGCCCTCGGCCTCCACGGATGGTTGGCTCTATCGGGCGCTTTCCGTTGTTCCCGGTGGTCACGCACCGGAGCGGTACGCCATATCGGTTGGGGGTACGGTG
>QIDL01000261.1 GCA_003228415.1 Gammaproteobacteria bacterium
CCTTCTGCCTGTCTTCGCGGCGCGCAACCGCCCGCCTGCACCCGGACGGCAGCGTTGAGTACCGCACAGATCCTCAATGGTTCACCCCCTACATGCGACGGGAGACCCCCGAATGGCCGATGCCAGGCAACCATTCAAAACAGCCCGACTGACGATACCGGTCCGCGATGAAGATCTCGTCGGTCTCGAAATCGGCACCATCGTCTATCTCGACGGCGTGATCTATACCGGGCGTGAAGGGGTATACAAAAAGGTTGTGGAACAAGGTGAGGACATCCCCCTCGATCTTCCGTCGCTCAGCAACGCCAACTTTCATTGTTCGCCAGCCGCGGTCATAGAACCGGACGGCAGCTACAACGTGGGTGGTGTCACCGCCACTGCCAGCTTCCGCTTTGCCAGGTGGATGGCCGACTGGTTCAGACTTTCGGGTGCCCGGATCATTATCGGCAAGGGGGGCATGTCCGAAGCCCACTACAAGGAACTGTTCGTGCCGGTCGGGGCGGTCTATCTGTCCACGGTGGGTTATGGAACCGGCGCCTTGCTGGGCCGGGGAATCCAGCGAGTGAAGAACGTTTACTGGGCCGAAGAACTGGGTAGCGCTCAGGCGATGTGGGTTTTTGAGGTTGAGAATTTCGGTCCCTTCATCGTCGAAAGCGATCTTGAAGGCAACAGCCTCTTTGAAAGGCACAACAGGCTCATCAACCCCAACCTGGAGCGTCTATACGAAGGCCTGAAGCCACCGGCCTTGAGCCGCTATGGCGAGACCGATGATCGCAAGGACGAACTCATCTGACGCTTGCCAACCGAAATTCCATTTGCGGTAGTGACTCCCAAAGCATAAGAATGCGGAATACCAATTCCTTGAATTTGAGGACTCCCCCGTGAGCACAACTGTTGCCGTTGATGACCAGACACCAAGAGATCCCTCTGACTGGATCGCGCCTGATTGTTCCGGGCTGAACTTCTTCGATATCGACGCCAGCCTGCAGAGCCTGTTGACCCTCTACATGGATGACGATATCCGTGCCTTCATGACACCCCACTACCGGAATATGGGAGAAATTGCCGGTGGCCGGCTGGACGAGTTGTCGCGCCTGGCGGATCGTCACGTGCCGGTCCTGCATGTCCGCGACCCCGTGGGTCGCGACCGGGATTGGATCGAATTCCATCCAGCCTACCGGGAGATGGAGCAGATCGTTTACGGCGATTTTGGCGTGCATGCCATGTCGCGTCGTGGCGGGGTGCTGGGTTGGCCGGACAAGGTGACACCGATTGCCAAGTACACCTTTCAGTATCTTTTCACACAATCGGAATTCGGCCTGATGTGTCCGGTTTCCGTGACCGATACCTCCGCCATGCTGATAGAACGCTATGCGGATGAGGATACCAAGGCGAAGTTGCTGCCCGGCATGTGGTCTCAGAACATGAGCAAAATCCTGAAGGGTGCGCAATTCATGACCGAAAAACCCGGCGGCTCGGATGTCTCCAATATCGAATTGGAAGCTCGTTTCGAGGAGGGGGAATGGCGCCTCTACGGTGAAAAATGGTTCTGTTCCTGCGCCGACGGCGATGTGGCGTTGCTGCTGGCCCGTCCTCGAGGAGCGGTCGGCGGTAATGCCGGACTGGCGCTGTTCGCCATGCCGCGTCACCGCGAAGACGGCACCCGCAACCAGTACCGTATCGTGCGGTTGAAGGATAAGCTGGGCACGAAATCCATGGCCTCTGGCGAGATCGTTTTTTCTGGTGCCATGGCTTACCCGCTGGGTGAGGTGGGCGAAGGTGTGAACAACGGCCTGAAGCAGATGATGGATCAGGTCAACATGTCCCGACTGTCCCACGGTGTCCGCGCCGCCGGTATGATGCGCCGCTGCTTGAACGAGGCGATGATGGTTGCGCGCAGTCGCCTCGCCTTTGGCGAGCTGATCATCAACAAGCCGTTGCTGCGTCGACAACTGATGAAGCTCTTGATCCCTACCGAGCAGGTGTTGTCGATGGTGATGTTCATCGCCCATACCCTGCAACATGAAGAGCAGGGTGACGAGCACGCGGCGCGACTCACTCGCATCCTGACACCGTTGGTGAAATTCCGGGCTTGTCGGGACAACATATCGGTCGCCACAGGCGCCATGGAAGTTCGCGGTGGAAACGGCTTCATCGAGGATTGGGCCAACGCCAAGCTGGTTCGCGATGCTCACACCGGGGTGCTTTGGGAAGGTACCTCCAACATCAACGCCCTGGATGTCACCGGCCGGGCCATCGGCAAGGTTGGCGCCCATGCGGATCTGAAAGAGGCGATGCACGAGAAGCTCGATAACCGGGCCGACATTCCAGGGCAGTACCGCGGCGAGTTGGCCAATACCGTGGATCTGGCTTTCGCCTTCGCCGAGAAAGTCGCAATGACCCACAACGAACCCATGGCACGGCAAGCGTCCGATGCCCTTTATCATGTGGTTTCCGCCGTGTTACTGGCGGCTGAAGGCGCGGAACTCGGCCGTCACGGTGGCGATGCCCGGCGTCTTCTCATGAGCCGGATGGTGGTCGACCACCGCCTGAGACCGCGCGATCCGCTCAGCATGGAGGCGGGCAACGAAGCGGTCATTTCAGCGCTTTTGA
>QIDL01000084.1 GCA_003228415.1 Gammaproteobacteria bacterium
ATTCAGCAGCCGGCAGATAACAACTGCAGCACTTGCAGCTTCGGTTATCGCAGTCGCCGGCGGTGTCTTCGCCCAGTCCGTGACCGTTGACCAGGTCCTTCAGGCTGATCAGCGACGTCTAAACCTCGCTCAGGAATCACAGGAGCGTATCAACGCGGTCGTCGAAGGCGCTCGCTCCCTCACGGACCAGTATCGGGCAGTCAACAAAGAGATTGATGGTCTCAAGGTATACAACCGCCTGATGACGGCGCAGACCAACGGACAGAATGCGACGCTTGAAGACATCTCAATATCCATGGATCAGGTAGACGTGATAAATCGCCAGATCTTTCCACTTATGGAGCGCATGATCGACGGGCTCGAGCAGTCGATCGCCCTGGACATACCGTTCCTCATGGAGGAGCGCACCAGCCGTGTCGCTGTCCTGAAAGAGACCATGGAAAGGTCCGACGTCAGCGTCGCCGAGAAATTCCGCAAGGTGATGGAGGCTTATCAGATCGAAAACGATTATGGGTCTTCCAGCGAGTATTACGTGCAGTCGCTGGAAATCGACGGCTCGGTAAGAGAGTACAACATGCTGCGCATCGGACGAATCGGACTGTATTTTCAGTCGGATGACACCAGCACTACCGGATGGTGGAATGCCGAGCTCGGTGCCTATGAAGAACTTGGCAACGAACATCGCAACGAAGTCCGCAAGGGTATTCGAGTTGCCAGGCAACTCATTGCGCCGGAGCTGATATTGCTCCCAATGCCCGCACCTGAAAATGTCGGGGGAGCTTGATCCATGAAAAGACTAACAATAATTGTATCGAGCTTAGTCCTGCTTATGGGTGTGACGCAGGCGCAGGACAGCGCCGTTACTATGAACGAACTCCTGCAGCGAATCGAACGGGGTCAGGCGAGGGATTCGCAGGAAGCGCAGCAGCGCGAGCAGCGCTTTGCCCAGGCCAGGAACGAGCAGCAAAACCTGTTGAACCAGGCGCGTCAGGAACGTTCCAGGCAGGAGAGCAACAGTGAGCGTCTGGAGCAACTCTTCGAGGACAACCAGACACGCATCGTCGCTGCACGCGTGGCACTGGACGAGCGTCTCGGCGCCCTTAAGGAGCTTTTCGGTGTCCTGCAGACCGTAACTGGCGATGCGCAAGGCCGGTTTAACGATTCGCTGACCAGCATTCAATTCCCGGACCGGGAGGATTTCCTGGTCGAGCTGGGTGGCAAGATGGCCGGCGCCAGTTCGCTGCCATCCATCGAGGAAATCGAACGTCTGTGGTATGAGCTGCAACGCGAAGTCACTGAAGCCGGCAGGATCGTCAGGTTTAACCACCAGATAACCCTTGCGGACGGCGAGGTCGTTAATACAGATATCGTCCGCGTAGGCATCTTCAATATCGTGTTCGAGGACGGCTACCTGCGGTATAACTCTGCGTCAGGGTCCGTCTCCGAGCTGACTCGCCAGCCAGAACAAGGGCGCTACACCAATTCAACGGGTGACATAGTAGCGGCTACCACCGGACCGGTAACATTCGGTATTGATGGTACTCGCGGCACGATCCTGGCTCTGCTGGTCGAATCGCCGACGGTGGGAGATCGTCTGCGGCAGGGCGGCATTGTCGGTTACTGCATCATGGGTCTCGGCGTCGTGGGCTTGCTGATTGCCTTGTGGCGTGCGGTCGGTTTGTCTGCAGCGGGCCGCAAGGTAACCGCACAGCTAAAACGTGACTCGGCGAGTACGGACAATCCGCTTGGCCGTGTGCTGGCCGCCTACGAAGCAAACCGCGGGGCAGATACTGAAACCATTGAGCTCAAACTGAGTGAAGCTGCCCTGAAGGAAATGCCGGATCTGACCAAGGGTCTGTTGTTTATCAAGGTAATTTCTGTGGTGGCGCCGCTCATGGGCCTGCTCGGAACGGTAACCGGCATGATCAAGACGTTCCAGGTGATCACGTTGTTTGGCGCTGGTGACCCGAAGATGATGGCTGGTGGTATTTCCCAGGCGCTGATGACTACAGTGCTCGGACTGGTCGTCGCTATTCCAATGGTGTTGATCCATACGCTGGTAAGCGGCCAGAGCCGCAAGATCATCAATATTATCCAGTCGCAGAGCGCCGGCATCGTTGCCTCGCATGCAGAGAAACACGGCTAACGGCTGTCTGAGGAGAAGCAATGCTTTGGCTAACTGACAGTATCGAGGCCATCCGCGACTTCATGGAGTTGGGTGGCCCGGTCTTGCGCTGGATCGCGTTCACGATCTTTGTGATGTGGAGTCTTATCATCGAGCGCCTGATATTTTTCCGCCGGCCGATGAGGTCCATGTCAGCAGATATTCATGATCGCTGGGAGGCGCGTCCGGAGCGCAAGTCGTGGAACGCGCATCAGATTCGCGAGGCGATGATTTCGCAATTCTCAATGGCAACCAACCGCTCGATCCCGATGATTCAGACCCTGGTGGCGCTTTGTCCGCTGCTGGGTCTGATGGGCACCGTCACCGGCATGATCAAGGTGTTCGGGGTTATGGCGGTGTCCGGTTCGGGAAATGTGCGGGCAATGGCTGCAGGTGTGTCTCAGGCAACCGTGCCGACAATGGCGGGTATGGTGGGAGCACTCTCC
>QIDL01000049.1 GCA_003228415.1 Gammaproteobacteria bacterium
GTTTTCGTCGGACTCAGACGCGTCTATCCAGTTTTCAGGGAGCCACCGCGCTCCGGCTCCAGGGCCGGGCGCCTCGCTCTTTGGAAGCCCCTCGTCGAAACCCTCAATCGCGGAGTCACCGCCAGGCCGGACGTGGCCGCCACGGGCCTATAGCTCAGCTGGTAGAGCGCACGGCTGATAACCGTGAGGTCAGTGGTTCAAGCCCACTTAGGCCCACCAAACCGGAGAGCTCCGGGGCTGTAGCTCAGCTGGGAGAGCGCCTGGTTTGCAACCAGGAGGTCGCCGGTTCGAGCCCGGTCAGCTCCACCAGCCCCCGTGGAGAGGAGACATCGACGATGTATGCAGCGAAGACACTAGCGCTCGACCGTCCCGCATTCCGGGGAAGGCCGAGCGGTGGTGCCTTCCCGGTAGAGGGCAGCACTGCGGGTCGAACGTGCCCGCGGCTCATTGACAACTGAAGATTCCATAAACGAAAGGCGTAAAGGGCGTCGTACCGACCAACGGTGTTTCATGCAGTGTAAACGCCGTGGTCAAGCTACTAAGGGCGTACGGTGGATGCCTTGGCGCAGGACGGCGATGAAGGACGCGGTAAGCTGCGAAAAGCTCCGGTGAGTCGCAAACAGGCTTTGACCCGGAGATTTCCGAATGGGGCAACCCCTCGAGTAACCCTCGAGAACGTCATCTGAATACATAGGGTGGCGTGGCCTACCCGGGGAAGTGAACCATCTCAGTACCCGGAGGAACAGAAAGCAAATGCGATTCCCCCAGTAGCGGCGAGCGAAGAGGGAACAGCCCAAACCTTTGATGTGTAAGCCTGCAGGCGTTGTATCAAGGGTGTTGTAGGGCCGGACATGGTGTGGCTGCAGCAGCACCGGGGAGTGAGAAACCAATCTCCTAACCGAACGATCTGGAAAGGTCGGCGATACAGGGTGATAGCCCCGTAGGTGAAAGGAGAGAGGCTCCCTCGTCTGGTACCTGAGTACCGCGGGACACGTGGAACCCTGCGGGAACCTGGGAGGACCATCTCCCAAGGCTAAATACGTGCCTGCGACCGATAGTGAACCAGTACCGTGAGGGAAAGGTGAAAAGAACCCCTGTGAGGGGAGTGAAATAGTACCTGAAACCGTATGCCTACAAGCAGTGGGAGGGCGTTTGCCGGGGCTTCGGCTCCGATATTGCCTGACCACGTGCCTTTTGCATAATGAGCCGGCTAGTTATTCTCGGTGGCAAGGTTAAGCGTTAAGCCAGCCGCAGCGAAAGCGAGTCTGATAAGGGCGATTCAGTCGCCGGGAATAGACGCGAAGCGAGGTGATCTACCCATGGCCAGGGTGAAAGTCGGGTAACACCGACCGGAGGCCCGAACCAGTGTTGGTTGAAAACAACTTGGATGAGCTGTGGGTAGGGGTGAAAGGCTAATCAAACCTCGTGATTGCTCGTTCTCCTCGAAATAGCTTTAGGGCTAGCCTCGCGGGTTAGCTTCCGGAGGTAAAGTACTGGATGGACTAGGGCCTCTACCAAGGTACTGAATCCAACCAAACTCTGAATGCCGGAAAGCCGGACCGCGGGAGTCAGACAGTGGGGGCTAAGCTTCATTGTCGAGAGGGAAACAGCCCAGACCGCCAGCTAAGGTCCCTAATTCAGACTTAGTGGTAAAGGATGTGGATCCGCTAAAACAGCCAGGAGGTTGGCTTAGAAGCAGCCATCCTTCAAAGAAAGCGTAATAGCTCACTGGTCGAGTGGATCCGCGCCGACAATTCAACGGGGCTCAAGTCTGATACCGAAGCTGCGGACTCGTGAGAGATTCGTCTCTCATGATTGGTAGAGGAGCGTTCCATGTTCGCTGAAGCTCGACCGACAAGGACGAGTGGAGGGCATGGAAGAGACCCTGCCGGCACAAGTAGCGATAAAACACGCGAGAACCGTGTTCGCCGAAAGCCTAAGGTTTCCTGAGGAAGGTCAATCCGCTCAGGGTTAGTCGGTCCTAAGGCCAGGCCGAAAGGCGTAGCCGATGGAAAACGGGTCAACATTCCCGTACTGCCGCAAGGCGATAAAGACCGATGGGGTGACGCAGAAGGGCAAGCCAGCCCGCGACTGGTTGTGCGGGTTCAAGGGTGTAGGAAGGCTTCGCAGGTAAATCCACGAAGTCGCGTTTCCGAGACCTGATAACGAGAGCTTCGGCTCATAAAGTGGCCCATCCCACGCTGCCAAGAAAAGCCTCTAAGGAGTCTTGTGGTGACCGTACCGCAAACCGACACAGGTAGGCGAGGAGAGAATCCTAAGGCGCTAGTGAGAACCCTCGTTTAGGAACTCGGCAAAATAGCCCCGTAACTTCGGGAGAAGGGGTGCCCTCTCTGGTGAAGGACTTCGCGTCCGGAGCTGGGGGGGGTTGCAGTGAATTGGCCCAGGCGACTGTTTACTAAAAACATAGGGCTCTGCAAAGTCAACAAAACGACGTATAGGGCCTGACGCCTGCCCGGTGCCGGAAGGTTAAAGAGAGGGGTTAGTCCTTCGGGACGAAGCTCTGAACTGAAGCCCCGGTAAACGGCGGCCGTAACTATAACGGTCCTAAGGTAGCGAAATTCCTTGTCGGGTAAGTTCCGAC
>QIDL01000289.1 GCA_003228415.1 Gammaproteobacteria bacterium
CCACGCTTTTCCCATTGGCGCCGAACGCGTGGATATCGTAGTGGATTTTTTTGCTCCGGGCGTGGCTGATCAGGATCGTGAGCAAGTGGGTAAGGTTTTCGCCACACTCTATCAACGCCTCTACGACGAGGACGTTGCAATGATGGTGGAGCGTCAGCGACAGCTGGACCGTCGTATCGAAAGCTCGAAAACTCCTGACAACGAAGTGGTCCTGGGTCCTCGTGGATCGCTGAAACTGCCACAACGATGCGAAGTTGGGGGACGATTCCATGTGGTGGCCGAGCTTGATGGCAGGCTCATCGTCTATCCAGTGCTCTGCCCTCATCAGCTCGGACCGCTCGGAGATGCGAACATCGATGAAGGGACGGTGACCTGCCCGTGGCATGGCTACACCTTCGATCTGAACAACGGCGATTGTCTGAGCGGTCAGACCTGCCGTTTGGGTGAGCGGCCCGAAATAAGCGAGCGCAACGGCCAGGTCGTGGTGAGTGCGCACCATAGACGAACGGATGGACGAACGGATGGATGACCGGACGCGGACGAGAGGATCAGTTCGACGACCACTCCAGCGAAACGTTCTCCGATTTCACCGCGACGATCCGACCACCAAGTTCCTGGCCTGTCGCTAGACGTTGCGGGGCTTCCGGGGCGGCGGCCGATCCCAATGCTGCGACGACCGGTTCTGCGTCTGCGGGCTCCGAGGTGGCTCCATCGGCTGCTGATGCGGGTTCCCGAAAGGGAGAAGGTTCGGCCCCTGGCGCTGCCGCAGTGGCGGGTACTACCGTGGGTTCGGCGTTGCGTGGACCAACAGCCTTGAGCGAATCGACAGCCTTGAGCGCATCGACAGCCTTGAGCGAGTCGACAGCCGGCGCTGGCAGGTCAGTTTCCTGAGGTCGTGCACTGGCCAACTGGTAGCCTTCGCTGACGCTTCGGACGTGACTGGTACCGGTGAACAACACGCCGAGGAGTACCACACAGGCAAGCGCCATGAACACCAGTCCGGCATTTTTTTCGCCTACGTAAAGTCGATAGCCCCAATAGCCGATGACCACGGCTGCGGCGACAATGGCCACCCGTTCCAGGCCGCTGAAGGCGGCGTATTCCGCTAATTCCATCGCTCAATCCCCCCAGATTGAATGGGTTCAGTGTAACGCAAAGTCGAGCACTAACCGCAACAAATTTGACTAGTTCTCTCTCGGGTCTGTGCGTCATCCCTGAACGCGAGGGTCACGGCCGCCATCACAGGGAGCCGGTCGAAACCAACAGCAATGGCCTGTTCTGGCCGGTTGCAGGTGCCCCGGGGCGACGTGACCTTTACGTTCAATGATGAGATCTTCGTAACCCGTGAATAGTTCCCGATAGCCGACGTCAATGGCGAGTTTCCTCGAGCGCAATCGTTCTGTGGTGTTTGTGGGGGTGGCGACGGCATTCTCACTGCTGGGTGATCAGGCGCTTTACGCCGTGCTGCCGGTCTACTACCAGGGCCTGGGTCTTCAGGCTCTGGAAGTGGGCATCCTGCTTTCTGCCAATCGCTGGATTCGGCTTCTCACCAATGATCTGGCCTATCGCATGGGTACTGCTTCCGTGCCAGGGGTCGGACCAAAAGCCCTGTTTGTGGGAGCGTTTGCGCTGGGTGCCGCAACCACACTGATTTACGGATTGACCGCTTCTTTCACGCTGCTGTTGACGGCTCGGCTCGCCTGGGGACTCGCGTGGTCGTTTATACGTCATCTGGGTGTGCAGGCGGTAATGGCGGACGCGGCAGTCGACAGAGCCGGCCATACCATGGGCCTGTACAACGGAATATCGCGGGCAGGTTCGGTGGTCGGACTCCTTGGGGGCGCGGTACTGGTCGACGTGTTCGGGTTCGCCACGGGAATGATCTGCCTGGCGCTGTTGAGTCTGTTTGGCCTGCCGCTCGCTGCCATGGGGCATCGAGGTAACCGGGCGCTCGCCGATCCTGGATCGGGGCCGTTACCCACGTCGCTGAAGCTCGGTGGCTTTGCTGTGGGAATTGTCGGCCCTGGCTTCGTGATGAGTACGCTCGGCGCAGGACTTGCCGGGTACGTGGGGACCGATCAGCTGCTCAGTGCTGCGACTCTGACCGGTGCTCTGCTGGCGGCGCGCTACGCCATGGACGCCTTTGCGGCGGCGTGGCTTGGAGGGCTCACGGACCGATTCGGCATACGCGACAGCGCCACCGTCTACTTCCTTGTTGGTGGCCTGGCATTGGTGCTGGCGGCGATCGGACCGCAATTGTCTGTGTTCATGGGGCTGTTGCTGGTTTTCTTCGTCTGCGGCACAGGGTTGCAGGCAGGATTGGCGGGGTTGGCGAGCCGGCTCGGCTCGGGGATATTTGCACGGTACGTCACCGTAGCGGATCTAGGCTCCGCGGTCGGTCCGATTCTAGGCTGGCTGGTGGTTGGCTGGATGAACGATCCACTCATTTCGCTGGGTATCGGAGGGGCGACCTATCTGCTGGTGGCATTCGGGGTGCGAATAAAAATGTGGCAGGGTTAGAGATCTGGTGATCCTAACCCTGCCCACTAGTCAGGAAGGGGTAGATATGGAGGGATGCCCGATGGGAGGGGAG
>QIDL01000546.1 GCA_003228415.1 Gammaproteobacteria bacterium
CGCGAGGGTAAGCCAATCGCTAAAAGCCGGTCTAAGTTCGGATTGCAGTCTGTAACTCGACTGCATGAAGTCGGAATCGCTAGTAATCGCGGATCAGCTACGCTGCGGTGAATACGTTCCCGGGCCTTGTACACACCGCCCGTCACGCCATGGAAGCTGGGGGGACCCGAAGCCAGTGGGCTAACCGCAAGGAGGCAGCTGTCTAAGGTCAAATCAGTGACTGGGGCGAAGTCGTAACAAGGTAGCCGTAGGGGAACCTGCGGCTGGATCACCTCCTTTCTGGATTGCCGAGTAGCCAGGCCGTTGGTCTGTGACGAAAGGTCGATCGAGAGTCGTCCGTACGTTTTCCATTCCTCAAGCACGTCTTTTTGATTTGCGACGCCTCGGCGTCGCGAAAAGCCGCGTATGTCACGCCTCTGCGCGATGTCCGCGGCCGCTCTTTGAAAATTGATGGACTAGTGGATGGTATTGGAATCGAAGTGAGCCGGGAGCGGTGACGCAGTGAGCGGTTAGTCACTGCCTAACGTGAACGGTTCGCTCACCGAGTCAAGGTCAGCGTGGAGTGATGTTTTTTTGTCCTCATCGCAACGCGACTGATCACCGTAATTAGGTCATTGATAGGGAAGGGCAGGTGGTGCAGTGGTCGCACTGTCCGTCTGTCCGACTGTCCCACTGACCGACTGTAATGAGATCAAGCAAGTACGGCGTACGGTGGATGCCTTGGCACAGAGAGGCGATGAAGGACGTGGTAAGCTGCGATAAGCCTAGGGGAGCTGCACGCAAGCTTTGATCCTAGGATTTCCGAATGGGGAAACCCGGTCCGTTGAGAAACGGATCACCCGAAAGGGAGCTAACCCGGGGAACTGAAACATCTAAGTACCCGGAGGAAGAGAAAGCAAACGCGATCCCCCAAGTAGCGGCGAGCGAACGGGGGCCAGCCCAAACCGGGGGTGCTTGCACCGCCGGGGTTGTGGGACCGTAACATGGGAGTCGAATACCGAGCTGAAGTGGCCTGGAAAGGCCCGCCAGAGATGGTGATAGCCCAGTACGCGAAGGTTGAAGACCCCTAGCGGTATCCCGAGTACCGCGGGACACGTGGAATCCTGTGGGAAGCTGGGGGGACCACCCTCCAAGGCTAAATACTCCTCTGTGACCGATAGTGAACTAGTACCGTGAGGGAAAGGTGAAAAGCACGCCTGGTGGCGAGTGAAATAGATCCTGAAACCGTACGCTAACAAGCGGTAGGAGGGAGGGGGTAACTTCGGTTATCTCGCTCCTGACTGCGTGCCTTTTGCATTATGATCCGGCGAGTTGCTCGTCAGCAGCATGGTTAAGGCCTTGAGGGCCGGAGCCAAAGCGAAAGCGAGTCTGAATAGGGCGAATACGTTGCTGGCGGCAGACCCGAAGCCGTGGCGATCTACCCTTGTGCAGGTTGAAGCGGTCGTAACAGACCGTGGAGGACCGAACCGTTGTGGGTTGAAAACCGCTCGGATGACGTGAGGGTAGGGGTGAAAGGCCAATCAAGCTCGGAGATAGCTGGTTCTCCCCGAAACATATTTAGGTATGGCCTCTGGAAATGAGTCTGCAGGAGGTAGAGCACTGGATGGGCTCGGGCGGCGCAAGTCGTACCTCCCCCAACCAAACTCCGAATGCCTGTCAGATGCTGCCAGGGAGTCAGCTAACCCGCGATAATGTGGGTCGGCGAGAGGGGAACAACCCAGACCGCCTGCTAAGGCCCCGAAGTGGTGACTGAGTGTATCGAAGGATGTGGAAATGCTCAAACAACTGGGAGGTTGGCTTAGAAGCAGCCATTCCTTTAAAGAGTGCGTAATAGCTCACCAGTCCAGCGTTCCCGCGCCGAAAATGGTCGGGACTTATAAGTCACCCGCCGAAGCAGCGGACGTGCTTCCCTTTCGAGGGGAGGGCGTGGTAGGGGAGCGTTCCCGTAGCGACGAAGCCGGGGCGAAAGCCTTCCGGTGGAGCGGCGGGAAGTGAGGATGCCGGAATGAGTACGCGATAAACAGGGTGAAAACCCCTGTCACCGAAAGCCTAAGGATTCCTGAGCCATGTCGATCAGCTCAGGGTTAGTCGGCCCCTAAGGCGAGGCCGAGAGGCGTAGCCGATGGGAAACGGGTTAATATTCCCGTACCGACGTGTGTCTGTTCGAGTCTGAGGAGGGACGCAGAAGCAAGCAATCCGTCAGGTGGTGGATTTCTGATGAAAGGTGGTAGGCGTTCATGGGGGATAAAAGACCTGTGTAGCCGAGAGCCGATGACGAGAGGACTCCTCGGAGTACCTCAAGGGATTGTACGCATGCTGCCAAGAAAAGCTTCGCAGACGAGGGCACAAGTCGACCGTACCGCAAACCGACACAGGTAGGCGAGGCGAGAAGCCTAAGGTGCTCGAGTGAATTACGGAGAAGGAACTCGGCAAAATGACCCCGTAACTTCGGGAGAAGGGGTGCCGGCATGAGGTGATTGACTTCGCGTCATGAGCTGAAACCGGCCGCAGAGAATCGCGTCAAGCGACTGTTTAGCAAAAACATAGGTGTCTGCTAAGGCGATTAAGCCGACGTATAGGCACTGACGCCTG
>QIDL01000301.1 GCA_003228415.1 Gammaproteobacteria bacterium
AGATTGGTGATGTGCTGGAGACACATCTGAGAATGATCGGAATCCTCAAAGACGAAACCGATGAACATACCGCCCGCTACCTGGCCGAGAAGCGTGCGGCAGTCAGCCGGGATCAGCACAGTGGGAAGGCTAAAGCATCGAGTCTGGCCGCGGATTCAGCTTTATTAACAGGTGAAGACTCAGGAACAGATGAAGACTCAGGTTTTCCGGCTTCGGCGGAAATCTGCAAGAAGTGTCGCACCAAGGCCGTGATCTATCTGGACGGTTGTCTGACCTGCCTGTCCTGCGGAGATTCCAAATGTGGATGAAACAGCGCGGCTGAATCTTCAGCCGCGTCGAAAAACACCGGGCGCATCGGGCGCAAAGCGTTCGAGGAGGAAACGTTCCTGGGGCTTTTCCGACGCGGTCTTTGGAATCTCCGGAACCACCTGGAGATACGTGGGCACAAAGTTGGATTCCAGATCTGCGGCACAGCGCTCGAACACACCGCCCGCATCGAAATCATCCGCATCTAGGGTCACTATCGCCGCAACCACATCGCGCTCCCCCGGAGAACCTGACTCGGCTGGAACACCATAGACATATACGTCCGTCACACGTGGGTCTTCCGCCAGAACCTTCTCGACGAATCCCGGATTGATGAAATCGCCATTGTGGCGAATCCCCCCACCCTTACGGAAATCGAAGTAGAGCCAGCCATCCTCATCCTGATGGCAGATGTCACCCGAGCGCAGCCAGCCGCCTGTGGTTTTCTTCTTTGACGCCTCGGTATTCTTGAAATATTCCACGCGCACCTCGCCGCCGCCAAGCGGTCGGCTGATGAGCTCTCCCGGTTCTCCGGCAGCACAGACGTCACCATCGTCGTCGACAATCCTGATTTCGAGCGTCGCCGCGCCTTTCCCGAAGCTGCCGACCGGGCCAACTCCGGGGGGATTCAGTGCCATTCCGCCTTCGATGGCACCGTACATTTCGAATACTTTCAGATCAAAACGGCGCTCGAAGTTCTGCCAGATTGCCTGCGGCATTCCAGCCGACATCACGAGGCGCACAGGATTATCCGCGTCGTTTGCGCGTTCCGGCTCACTGTAGACGGCCGTCGACATCCCACCCAGCAGATTGAAGATCGTACAGTTGTATTTACGAGTGATATCCCAGAGCCTCGACTTGGTGAATTTTCGCGAGATCACAACCGGCAGATCCATGCCGATGGCTGGAGCGAACGTCAACAGCTGGGCATTGCCGTGGGTCAATGACAAACCGGTGTACGGGCTGTCATCGCTCGTCCACCCGAACATCTGGCCGCCGAACATGGCGCCGCCAAAGCGAACGTTGCCGAATACCACACCCTTTGGATCACCCGTGGTCCCCGAGGTGTAGAGGATCTGCAGCGGGTCTTCCGGCGCCTTCAGTCGAACGTCCACCGCCATAGCCGGCCGTTCACGAACTTCCGCATAAGACGACGCAATGGTGAGATCGTCGATTGCCGCATCACCGGCATCTTCGCTGTCTTCGAGCACCAGCACCCACTCCAGCGATGCCACTTCTGCTGCGATCTCAATCACCTGCGGCAAGCTGTAGAGTGCGCAAACGACGCCCTTGCACTCCGAGTTGTTGAGCGTGAACTTCAGTTTCTCGCCCCGGGTTCGCGGATCTATGGGCACGACCACGCAACCGCTCACCGATGCGCCGACCATGCACTCGATGAACTCGGGGTGATTCCGGATCAAGGTGGCAAACCGATCGCCAAACGCCATGCGCCGATCGATCAGCGCAGCGGCCAATCGATTACCGTTGTCGAAGAGTTGCCCGTAGGTTCGGGTCTCGTCTTCCCGGACACCTGCGCCCTCGAAGGTCACCACCAGGTGGTCCGGTTTTTCCTCCGACTTCCCCGCGATATAATCAGCGAGGATCAGATTGTTTCTCTGCCGCATGCCTACCTCGACGACCTATCGTTTCAATATCGTGACACACAGCGCCGCTGCATCGGTACCGATGGAGCCGCCGCCGTTATGCGCAAGCGCTACCCGCGCTCCTGCCACCTGTCGTTGACCGCTGCGTCCGAGCAACTGCTCGGTAAGCTCCACCACCTGGGCAATACCCGTGGCGCCGATCGGATGGCCTTTGCGCAACAACCCACCGGACGTATTGACCGGCACCCGGCCGCCAAGCCGGGTCGTGCCATCTTCGATCAGACGGCCACCCTCGCCCTTGCCACAGAGCCCCAACGATTCGTAAGCCATTATCTCCGCTGGAGCAGATGCATCGTGCAACTCGATTACACTGAGATCCTCCGGGCCTACAGATGCTTCCCGATAGGCTTCCTGTATGCAGAATTCGGCCACGCCCGCTTCTCCCGGAGCACGATCCCAGCCGGAGTGCAGAGAGGTGGCGGCTATTTCCACCGCCTGGGAACTCAAACCCAGTTCCTTGACCTTCTTTTCGCTCATCACGATAACCGCTGCGCCGCCATCGCCGATCGGCGAACACATGGGCCGGGTCAGCGGTTCGGCGATCATCGGCTCCTTGAGTACCTGTTCCACGGTCAGTGCTTCACGAAACTGGGCTCTGGCGTTCATGCTGCCATGAAATGA
>QIDL01000561.1 GCA_003228415.1 Gammaproteobacteria bacterium
CTATTTCTCGCAAGCGGGATTCATCTGCCTGACCTTCGACTACCGAGGCTGGTTCGAAAGTGATGCCCGGTTGGTGACCATGGATGAGCAACCCGATCCCGATCCGGAAGGCTATGTGACGGTTCGGGCAAAGCCTGTTCGTGAAATCGTCGACCCGCTGGATCAGAATCGGGACATCCACAATGTACTCGACTATCTCATCGCCGAACCCAGGGTAGACGAGTCACGCATAGGCCTCTGGGGTTCGAGTTTCGGCGGCGGCCACGTCCTCTACGTGGCGGGTACCGATTCGCGCATCCAGGCGGTGGTAAGCCAGGTACCAGGCATGGGGTCCGCATTGGAATCCAACGGTTTCGCCGAGATCCCGGCGGAAGGTCAGTCCATCGCCACAGCCATGTCCCGTGGTGAAGTAGACGTCGTGCCGAGACCGGCGGGAATGCCGGACTCCCTCAAAGGCGCGGGGGATTTTCGGACCATGTGGCGCTACCTGCCCCGGGTCGCTGCGGCCAACATCCGTGTCCCGACACTGATCATGGATCAGCAGGATGAGGAGTACGGAGGCATAGAAAACTCCGGACTCGCAGCCAGGGACGCCATTCCCGACGGTACCCAGGTGAAGTACCACGTGTTCCCCGGCACTCACTACGACATCTACGATAAGAACTACAAAGAAAGTGCGGCAATGGCACGCGACTGGTTTCTAACGCACCTGTAAAGTGGCGGATGCACGGATTCCTGACGGTGCAGGAATGCCACGCCTCAAACTCACCGATCCAAACCACCCATGCAGATGTATTTGATTTCGAGATAGTCATCGCAGCCGTATTTTGAACCCTCCCGGCCTTGACCAGACTCTTTCACACCACCGAATGGGATCATCTCAGAGGTAATGGCCACCTCATTGATACCGACCAGACCGTACTCAATACCCTCGGCTACTCGCCACACCCGGCCAATATCCCGGGTATAGGCGTAGGCGGCGAGACCAAATTCGGTATCGTTGGCCATGGCAATGGCCTCCTCTTCGGTGCCGAATTTGAAAATCGGCGCTACCGGTCCGAATATTTCTTCCCGGAACACCCGCATATCGGTAGAAACGTTGGTCAATACCGTCATGTCGTAGAAACAGGGCCCCTGGTCGTCGCGACCGCCACCGATGGCAACGGTTGCGCCATCGGCCACCGCATCCTTCACCAGCGCGTCGATATCTGCCACCGCCTGAACATTGATCACCGGACCATGAGTCGTCGTTTCCTCCATGCCATTGCCAACTTTGAAGGTACCCACCAGGTCGGTAAATTTTTCCACGAAGGCATCGTAGACCGACTCCTGAACCAGGATGCGATTGGCACAGATGCAGGTCTGTCCGGAATTCCGAAATTTGCACGCTGCCGCGCCGGCGACTGCGGCATCCAGATCGGCGTCATCGAAGACGATGACCGGTGCGTTGCCGCCCAGCTCCATGGAAGTGCGCTTCATGGTATCGGCACATTGCCGGGTCAGAGACTTGCCCACCGGTGTCGAGCCGGTAAAGGTCAACTTTCTGACAATCGGATTGCGGGTGAGCTCCGCACCAATGTCGCTGGAACTCCTGCCGACCACGACGTTGAGAACGCCTGCGGGTAATCCGGCCCGATCGGCAAGTTCCACCAGCGCCAACGCCGACAGAGGTGTCTCCCTGGCCGGTTTCAACACCATCGCACAACCCACCGCCAGCGCAGGACCCGCCTTGCGCGTGATCATGGCGCTGGGAAAATTCCAGGGCGTGATGGCGGCCGCCACTCCGACCGGTTGTTTGATCACCAGCGTACGGCGGTCGTTCTGCGGCGCCGGGATGATATCTCCGTAGACCCGCTTGGCTTCTTCGGCGAACCACTCGATGAACGACGCCGCATAAGCGATCTCACCCCTGGATTCCGATAGCACCTTGCCCTGTTCGAGCGTCATGATGATGGCCAGATCTTGCTGGTTAGCCATGATCAACTCGAACCAGCGTCGCAAGACCACCGACCGCTGTTTCGCCGCCAGCGTCCGCCAGCTCAGCATCGCTTGCTCTGCAGACTCAATGGCCATCCGGGTCTCCGCCGCCCCGCAGTGGGCAACTCGAGCTATTTCCTCTCCAGTGGCCGGGTTGAACACGGGAAAGGTCTCGCCTGCGTCACCATCGATCCATTCACCGTTGATGAAAGCCTGAGTTCTAAGCAGGGATGGGTCGCTGAGATTGAATGTCATGATTGCTCCGAATCAAGTGAATTCCGGGGGACAGAAAATAAAGATCAAATCAGCGGCGGATGCAACCCGGTAGCGAACAGAGCATTTCGAAGACCAGATTGCTGGCCAGCAATGCGGTGTTGCCGGTGGTGTCATAAGGCGGCGAAACCTCCACCAGATCGCAACCCACCAGTTTTAGACCGTAACAACCGCGAATGATTTCGAGCCCCTGTGCGGCGCTGAGGCCTGCCGGTTCCGGGGTGCCGGTGCCAGGTGCCACCGAAGGATCCAGCCCGTCGATATCAAAGGACAGGTAAACCGGCTTATCGCCACCAATCGCGGCACGCACCTCGTCCATCAAGGGTGCCAGCGATC
>QIDL01000367.1 GCA_003228415.1 Gammaproteobacteria bacterium
CTGGCTATGACGGCACTCGACGCTGCCATCGTCGCCGAGGCACTCGGCGCCCATACCGCACCCGCGCCCTTCGTTGGAACAGCGGTCATGGCGCCTGTGGCGCTGCAGGCGGCCGGTGCGAATCCGGGTGACCTGCTGGCCGGACTCATGGCGGGTGAGAAACGGGTGGGCATCGCGATGGGCGATGCAATCGCCGCGCGTCAGAATGGCGGCATCAAAAGCGACGGCGATCGCTTGAGTGGCAAAGCGCTCTATGTACTAGACCACGGAGCCGATGCCTATCTGGTGGCAGATCGGGCGCGCGCGCTGTTCCTGGTGCAAACCGGCGCTGCCGGCCTGACCGGACAACCGTTGACCACCATCGATCGAACCCGTCGTACCGGCGAACTGATCCTCGATGGCGTAACCGCCGAGCGGCTGACCGATGATCCCGCGGTCTTTCAGAAAACCCTCGACATCGGACGGGTGATGCTGGCTGCAGATACGCTGGGCGCCGCTCAGAATATGATCGATCAGGCTGTCGAATATGCTCAGCAGCGCGAACAATTCAATCGGCCCATTGGTTCCTTTCAGGCGGTGAAGCACATGTGTGCGGAAATGACCGCCAGTCTGGAACCGTGTCGGGCGATGGTCTGGTTCGCCGCACACGCGTTGGACGAGCTGCCCGACGAAGCCACTCTGACGGCCTGCCATACCAAGGCCCATCTGTCCGAAGTCGGCCGATTTGTCGCCAAGACTGCCACCGAGGTCCACGGTGGCATGGGCTTCACCGATCTGCTGGGATTGCACTACTGGTTCAAGCGCATCGGTTTCAACCGACAGATGCTCGGCGCGCCCGAACTGATTCGCGACGAAGCGGCTCGAGTTCAGAACCTGGTGGCCTGAGTGACGGACGCACCCACCATCTATCCAGTACTGCCGCTGAAAAATGTCGTGGTTTTTCCGCAGATCGTGCAACACCTGGCGGTGGGTCGAGCCAAGTCACTGGCGGCGCTCAAGGCCGCGGCGGAAGACAATCGCGAGTTGATTGCCGTCGCTCAACGCCAAGCCAGCCTCGAAGAACCGGAGTTCGCCGATCTGCACTCGATCGGCACGGTGATAAAGATCAGCCGCATCGAACACCACGATCGAGGTGCCCAGGTCATCGTCCAGGGAGTTCGTCGAGTCACCCTCGAGAGCGCCATCGAACACAGCGATTACCTGGCGATCAGCGCAACAGACCTGGCCAGGTTTACCCTCACCACCGGAGCAGACCATGCGGCTGCCGATGCGCTGTTGAGAGAAAACCTGCGTCTCGCGCAGCAGATCGCAACGCTGATGGACAGTGACAACGGTACTCAGATCTATCAGCAGCTGGTGGGCACCATTCCCGACCCGATCACGCAGATGTATCGCATCGCCTCATTGGCGAATCTCACCGTGGAGCAGCAGCAGGGCGTGCTGGATGCCCCCGATTCCGACGATTTGATGCAGGTCGTCCACGAGATACTCGCTCATGAACGGCAGGTGGCGGAACTCAGGCGAGAGATTGCAGAACGAGCACGCGACGATATCGACCAGCAGCAGCGCGAACACGTACTGCGCCAGCAGAAGCGCGCCATCGAACACGCGCTCGGTGAAGCCGATGAAGACGACGACATCGCCGAGCTGAAAGCGGATCTCGCTGAAGCGAAATTGCCGGACAGCGTCAGCAAAGAAGTAGACCGGGAACTCACCCGCCTGAAAAGAATGTCGGCTAACGCCTCAGACTATCAGGTCGCTCGCGCCTATCTGGAGCTGATCGCAGAGCTGCCATGGCACGCCCGGACCGAAGACCAGCTCGACCTGGCACACGCACAACAGGTTCTCGACGAGGACCACTATGGCCTCGATGATGTCAAAGAGAGAATCCTCGAATCCCTCGCGGTGATGCAACTCAACCCGCAATCCAAGGCGCCAATCCTCTGCTTCGTCGGCCCACCCGGCGTCGGCAAGACCTCCCTGGGTCAATCCATCGCCAGGGCCATGGGTCGCAAATTCGAACGATTGAGTCTCGGTGGCCTGCATGACGAAGCCGAACTGCGCGGCCACCGGCGCACCTACATTGGCGCCATGCCGGGAAGAATTCTTCAGGCAATTCGTCGGGCGGCGGTGATCAATCCCGTCCTGATGCTCGACGAGATCGACAAGCTCGGTCACGACTTCAGAGGTGATCCCGCAGCCGCGCTGATGGAAATTCTCGATCCAGCACAAAACAAGGAGTTTCGGGACAACTATCTGAATTTGCCTTTCGACCTCTCGAGGGCGCTGTTTATCACCACCGCCAACACCCTGGACGGCATTCCGAAACCTCTCCTCGACCGCATGGAGGTCCTGGAACTCTCGGGTTACAGCGACATGGAAAAGCGAGCCATCGCGCTTGCCTATCTGATTCCCAGACAACAGTCCGAGTCCGGCCTCGAGCCTGCGCAGCTCGACATCCAGGATGAGGCACTCAACACCATCATTCGTCGATTCACCCGCGAGGCTGGCGTCCGGGAACTCGAACGGGTGATCGGCCGGCTGGCTCGAAAGCGAGCCCGCCAGGTCGTGGACTCGAGC
>QIDL01000291.1 GCA_003228415.1 Gammaproteobacteria bacterium
ATGGCGAGGTCGGCGTCTATTTCGAAGCGGCTGGTGTCATTGTTACGTTGATCCTGCTTGGCCAGGTTCTGGAACTCAGAGCCAGAAGCTCTACCAATCAAGCCATTCGGCGGCTGCTTGGACTGGCCGCAACTTCTGCCAGGCGGATTCGAGAAGACGGCCAGGAAGAAGATGTGTCTCTCGAGGATGTCGTGCTGGGAGACCGCCTGCGTGTCAGACCTGGAGAGAAAATTCCTGTGGACGGTCGCGTACTGGAAGGGACGAGTTCCGTCGACGAGTCGATGATCACCGGAGAACCTATTCCTGTCGAGAAGCAAGCCGGTGATCGCGTGGTTGGTGCAACAATCAATGGCACAGGCGGTCTCATAGTCCGGGCGGAAAAAGTCGGGGCTGAAACGTTGCTTTCGCGAATCGTCGCCATGGTGGCCGAGGCGCAGCGGAGCCGTGCTCCGATCCAGAAACTCGCCGATCTGGCGGCCGCCTACTTTGTCCCCGCGGTCATTATCATCGCCATTCTCACTTTTGTGGTCTGGGCTACGATTGGACCGGATCCCAGATTCGCCTACGCATTGTTGAATGCGATTGCCGTTCTCATCATCGCCTGCCCCTGTGCGCTCGGCCTGGCGACGCCTATGTCCATCATGGTGGCTACCGGTCGCGGCGCCCAGATGGGAATCCTTTTTCGCGACGCCGAAGCGATTGAAGTACTCCGCGATGTCGACACACTGGTGGTCGATAAGACCGGAACGCTGACAGAGGGTAAACCGAAGCTGGTTACGGTCGCAGTTGTGCAATCGGATCTCGACGAAGCCAGCATGTTGCGGTTGGTGGGCAGCCTGGAAAAAGGCAGTGAACATCCGTTGGCTGCCGCGATTGTCAGCGGTGCGACCGAGCGTGGTGTCGATCTCACCGATGTGGTCGATTTTTCTTCGGTGACCGGCAAAGGCGTTTCCGGGCAGGTGGAAGGTCATCTGGTATCGCTTGGCAATCGAGCGATGATGGATGATGCAGACATCTCCATTGAACCCATTGTCGATCAGGCGAATGGGCTGCGTTCCGAGGGGCAGACGGTGATGTACGTGGCGATTGACGGTGCTCTGGCGGGGATGGTGGGTGTTGCTGATCCGATCAAAGAGAGCACGCCGGAGGCTATCAAGGTACTTCATGATGAGGGTATTCATCTGGTGATGCTGACCGGCGACAGCCAACGCACGGCGGAGGCGGTTGCCCGTCAACTCGGTATCGATGATGTCGTGGCCGAGGTTCTACCCGATGGCAAGGTTGCCGAAATCACACGGCGCCAATCCCAGGGCCAGATCGTGGCGATGGCCGGCGATGGTATCAACGATGCGCCTGCCCTGGCCAAGGCACAGGTGGGCATCGCGATGGGGACCGGAACCGACGTTGCGATGGAGAGTGCCGGTGTCACTCTGGTCAAGGGCGACCTTCGGGGTATTGCTCGCGCCCGGCGGCTGAGCCGCGCGACGATGCGCAACATCAAACAGAACCTGTTTTTTGCGTTTATCTACAACAGCGCCGGGGTGCCCCTTGCGGCTGGTGTATTGTATCCGGTCTTCGGGATGCTTCTGAGCCCGATGTTCGCGGCTTTCGCGATGAGTGCGAGCTCTATCTCGGTGATTACCAATGCTCTGCGGCTACGCGGTTCCGAATTGTGAAGGTGTGCCCTCGACACCCGGCCCGTATTGCGTGAAATAGCGGTACTGAAATACCCGGAAGTCGACGTGGCCGTCGCTTCCTTTTTTCTGCATTTCGTCTGGGAATTCTGGCAAATGCCCTGGTATGAGGGGTTGCCCGCGTTGAACCATATGGAAGGCGTCATTATGTGCAGCACGGCTGCCTTCGGCGATGTGCTGATCGCATTGGTTGCCTTCACAGGGGTTTCATTCACGGTCAGAGATCGATACTGGCTGAGGTCACCGGCCAGCATGCGAGTTGCTGGATTTCTGGGCATCGGGCTTGTGATAACCGCGATACTCGAATGGTTGGCAACCTCGGTTTTTGATCGATGGCAATACGTGGATGCCATGTGGACGATACCCGTAATTGGTACTGGATTTGCTCCGGTGCTGCAATGGCTCGTTGTTCCTGCCATCGTGTTGATCTCGCTGCGGCGCCTGTGGAGAAGATAACCCGCTAGCGATGCGCCTGCGACTTGTTGGACCGTAGTATGTACGCAATTCGTCCAAGGTATAAGTAAGAGTGTGAAAGTGCTAACAAAACTACACAAGCTCTCACACATTTTCTCCGCCCGGTACCTTGAAATCCCTTGTCCAAGAGCCGAAGATTAGTATTGTTGCGAGGCAATATAGGTACTCACCACGATGTCACGACCAGGGTTGATGTGGGAAAATTACACACATCGGCGATGAGCCGCAACATATCGATCAAGGAGGACACCAATAACAAAAAGCGGCCCTGCAGTAAACCGTCTCCTCCAAGGGAGACTGACGAGATAAGGGGGACTAACATGTCCAACAAAACGAAAATCATACCGATCGCAAATACCCTAGTTCGCGCAGTGTTGGCTCTCATGCTTGGGCTCTTCATAGGCCCGGT
>QIDL01000573.1 GCA_003228415.1 Gammaproteobacteria bacterium
ACGCAATCAAGGCAGAGCCCTGGATTCAGGCCTACGAGGATGCCAACGTCGATGCCGGGTTGGCTGCCGGTTTCATGGGGGTGGCTCAGATCGGCAAAGGCATGTGGCCAAAGCCGGATGAAATGAAAGAGATGCTCGAAGCCAAGATTGGTCATCCCAGGGCGGGCGCCAATACCGCCTGGGTGCCATCACCCACTGCGGCCACCTTGCACGCCATGCACTATCATCAGGTGGATGTGGCATCGACTCAGGCTGAACTGGCCAGCCGGGCGTCCGCAAGGCTCGATGACATTCTGACGATTCCGCTGCTCGGTGGCCGCAATCTTGGTTCGGAAGAGGTTCAAGCGGAACTGGACAACAACACTCAGGGTATTCTGGGCTACGTGGTGCGCTGGATCGATCACGGCGTCGGTTGTTCCAAGGTGCCGGACATCAACGACACAGGTCTCATGGAAGACCGGGCGACCCTCCGAATCTCCAGCCAGCACATCAGCAACTGGCTTCATCACGGGATTTGCAGCAAAGAGCAGGTGCTCGAAACCTTGAAGCGAATGGCGGTCGTGGTGGATGGACAAAATGCCGAGGATGGCGATTATCGACCCATGGCGCCGGACTATGATGCCAGCATCGCCTTCCAGGCGGCGTGCGATCTGGTGTTCAAAGGGATGTCGCAGCCAAGCGGTTATACCGAGCCGATACTGCATGCGCGTCGCCGCGAGGCCAAGGCCAGGTTCGGCGCATGATCGTGAGGGTCTGTGCGGTCGTCACCCTGCTATCGCTGGCGGCAGCCGCCCTGGCTCAATCTTCAATCGTTCTGAAACCCTACCTGGGTCTATATCAGGGCAGCTTCGAATCGGCACTGACCGCCGGTCCGGACGACGATCTCAACTACAATCCTTGTAATCCAGAGACCGGGGACTGCGCGACCCACGCAGACCCTCACATCGAGATCCTGCTGGCGCTGGCACTCGATCAGGACGATGAATTGAGCGCGGCATTTTATCGCTCGACATCCCAGTTTCGGTCCGCCAAGACCCTGGATCTGCTTGGGCGCTCCTGCGGTACCCGGGTTGGCGGGCTGGAGAATATCGAGCGGGGCGATGAAGGAATAAGCTGGATCGCACGCTTCGATCTGTCTGTGGAAAATCGTTCCTGTCTGGGCAAATTGCGGCCGACGTCATCTCACTTTCTGCTGATACGTGGACTGAAACAAGAGGACGATACAGCGCCGCGGGTGGAGGTGGCGATCGATAAACGCATCGTCAACAACAACTATCTGATCGTGAAGGAAGATGGCGTCGAACGCCGAGTCCGGCTCGATCTCAACAACACTCAGGGAACCGGGCGCCGTGCTCGATATCGAGTTTGCATCGAAGACGATCTGGGTGACTTCGGCCGCTGTGTGGTCACGGATAAGAAGCTCAGGCAGTTTGCGTTTCCGCTGCCGGTTCCTGGGGGAGTCGCCATGAATTACACCTGGTGGTATGACCTGGTGCCAAATCTGAAACGCACTCGCGATCTCTATGAACTCGAACAATACGTCGCCAGATTCGAACGAGCTCAACAGTAACGCGCTCACGTCACAGGGAGCGAGCTCGTGAGTGAGCGGAATGACTGGCGTGTCATACACCGCGGTCGGTCGCGGCACCAGTTGCAGGATGCGAGTCTGGTGTTGACCGCAGTCGGTATTGAGCACGATCTGGTGGAGGAGGAGTTCGACTGGAGCTTGCAGGTACCGGAAGCGTTGGCGCCAGCAGCCATCGCCCATCTCGAGAAGTATCGATTGGAAAACCGACCCCGGTTGCCTGCCCCGCCGCCGGAACAGGTGGACAATGGCTGGACCGGGCTACTCGGATTCCTTCTGGTGTTGTGGTTGGTGCCGTCGTTGCAGGCCAACGGAGTTTTCGGGTGGGACTGGCTGGTTGCCGGTCGAATGGATGCTGGTCTGGTGGTGTCCGGGCAGTGGTGGCGTTCGGTGACAGCGTTGACGCTGCACGCGGATCTGGCTCATCTGTTGGGCAACTCGTTGTTCGGCGCGGTATTCGGACTGTTTGTCGGGCGCTTTCTGGGTTCCGGGCTCGGCTGGCTGCTGATTGTGCTGGGTGGCGCGCTCGGCAACACCATGAACGCCTGGCTGCGGCCGGAAGATTTTCGAGCCATTGGCGCAAGTACGGCAACCTTCGCAGCACTTGCCATCGGTAGCGGTTTTGTCTGGCGACGAGGCTACTTTCGAGGGCGTGGCTGGCGCCGTGCCTTCGCACCGGTCTTTGCCGGTATTGCTTTGCTGTCGTTTACAGGCATCGGTGGTGAGCGTACGGACGTGGTGGCGCATTTCACGGGATTTGCAGCGGGAATGGTGCTCGGTATCAGCGCCGCAACCTGGAATATCCGCTATCTGGGATTGATTGGGCAGCGGCTATGCGGTATCGCCACCCTGGCGATTCTGGCGATTGCCTGGACTTTTGCCGGTGCCGCCGCCGGGTCCGGCTGATTCATGGCAGACGATTCCCTAACTCAGGCCTGGTCGCGACCCTCGCTTCAATCCTCCAGACGGACATACGCCAGCCACT
>QIDL01000214.1 GCA_003228415.1 Gammaproteobacteria bacterium
GAGGTGCTGCTGCTTCGGGGGAGTGCTTTTCTGTAAGCGTTGTATTCTTTCTGTGGGCCACCGTATATTGGCGCGGTGCTTTCGCCGAAGTAGCGCACCACACGCGAGACAATCTGACGCTGCAGCTCGAAGGGGTCGGTGTGACGTCCTTCGAAGGATTGTGACCAGAGCCGGGCCTGGTTTTGCACTTCGGTGAGTTCGAGTTTCACGGTGACCCCATCGCCGTGGCCCTGAAGCACACCATCAATGGCATAAGTCGCGTCTTCCGGCAGCTCAGCCAGAGACAGACCCCGCGTCATCGCATCGGACAGGACCTCGAATCCCTCGAGGGAGGCAATCTGAAATCCGATGTCCGCCGAAACCCCTTCCGCCAGCCAGGCCAGATCTCCCCCGGGGCTCAAATCTCGAATTCGCAGTACGGCGACTTTCTGTGGTCCGGTGGCGGCGGGTTGTGCTGTGTCTTCGGAATCGGCTACGTCTGTAACAAGTTGATAAGTACCGGCTCCGCGTTGATCCAGCCAGTACACTGCACTGGCTACCAGGATCAGGAGGGTACTGACCGCGGTTGCAATGGCTTTCCATGAGCGTCTGGTCTGCTTACCCGATGGTGGTGCAGGCAGGGGGTGTCCGTCGTCAGAATCAAGCTTCAATGCCGTATTGAGTCTGGCACGGTAGTCCTGCTCGGGTAACGCAAAGTACTGAATCGCCTGAATTCGATTCAATCCAATTCTGAGGTCCGTGGTGAGATCGGTCTCCGCCAGGTAAACAGGCAACACTCTTTTACCCTGATCCAGGGCATAGTTGATTTCCCGGTTGCAGTGGTCAGAGGCGACTGAACTCGGCGAGAAAAAAACAGCACACAATCAGCGTGCTCCACCCGATCCCCGATCTCGGCACGCCAGTTGGCACCGGCGGAGATACCTTCGTCGTACCAGATGTTGAGATCCAGTTGCTGCAGGCGACGGATTTCCGGATACACCACCGCCTCGTTTTCATGTGAATAACACACGAACACGTACGAGCCACTACCGTTGTAGGGAACAGGCTTATCCACCCTCGCCTCCCAGTGTCTGCCTTGCAGTCTACCCTGATCTGCGCCGTACCATCCGCTGCCTGACAGTCAGCCGTCAGCCATGTTGGCTTGCGCGCCAATCGCGTGCAGGCGGGAATCACTTACCCCCGGCAGCCTGAGACTTGTCTCACGCCTAACCGACTGTTTTTCCTGCATATATCTGGTTTCGCGTACCTATATACTGTATATTCGTACAGTACTTTGGAGAGAAGATTCATGACCTCGCAGACCACCACCGCACCCCTCGGCGCTCAGGACCATCGCGCTGAATTCGGTATCCGCCACCCGCCCGAAACACTCACCATCGAGGCGCTCGATGAGAAAATCGTCCGGCTGAGTGCTCGTATGGCAGCACAAGAGTATGAACTTCTGACGCTGATTCGTGCATTCGACGAACGGGGTGGCTGGCTCAAGTGGGGGGCCACCAGTTGTACCCATTGGCTGCACTGGCGTTGTGATCTGTCACTGAGCGCCGCCCGGGAGAAAGTCAGGGTGGCGCGTGCTCTGAAATTGTTGCCGACAGTCTCCGCATCGTTTCAGGCGGGTTCCCTCTCATACTCCAAGGTACGGGCGCTCACCCGGATCGCAAACGTCACCAATGAGAGGGCGCTGGTCGAATTCGCGCTCACCGTTTCCGCAGCACTGGTAGAGCAGCACTGTCAGCAGTTGCGAAACGTCCGTACCGATTCGGTAGCGGTTGCCGACCGTGCGCATCGGCAACGCGCGCTCAGCGCCAGCCGCAATCAGGCTCGTGGCGTCATGACGGTCACGGTGGAGTTGCCGATCGAAGATGGCGAGCTGGTCCTGAACGCGCTGGATCGCGTGCTTGGAGACCAGGATCCCGCCGCGGATACCAGCACCTCCTATCGGGCCCGCCAGGCCGATGCCCTGATCGATCTGTGCCGGGAAAGGCTGGCCGACGGAAAACCCCTCCGCGGAGGCCTCCGCGAAGCCGACGGAGGGATAACAGAGGACGATCGTACGGTTGCAATCCGTTCATCGAGCACGGCCGATCGCTATCAGGTGGTCGTCCATGTGGATGAAAGCGCACTCACCAACAGTCCTCGTGCGGATGCGCGATCGGACCTGCCGGTGGAAACCGTGCGGCGCTTGAGCTGTGATGGCACGCTGATTCGAATGCAGACCGCAGAGACCGGCTCGGTCTCCGACACGCTCACACCGCTAAATACAGGGCGCAAACAACGGACCATTCCCACAGCGTTGAAGCGCATGCTTTGGGCCCGTGACCGGCAGTGCCGGTTTCCCGGCTGTTCACATAACCGTTTCGTGGATGCCCACCATGTGCAACATTGGGCGCACGGGGGCGAGACAACGCTGGATAATCTGATGCTTCTGTGCGGCCACCATCACAGGTTGGTGCACGAAGGTGGTTTCCAGGTTTTCGTCGACAATGACGGCGACCATTGTTTCCGTCGGCCCGACGGTCGTGCGGTACCCGCCTGTGGGTATCGGCATGAGGATCAAGTGGATGAG
>QIDL01000281.1 GCA_003228415.1 Gammaproteobacteria bacterium
GGGATCTCCCACACAACCGTTGGAGTCCTCTAACTTCTCGGGCAGTGCGAAGGTGCCTTCGAAGTGATACATCTGGCCCGGTTGGGGCATCATTCCGGGGGCGATCTTCCACTTGGGATCAATCAATGGGGTGCTCGAACCCGGCGCGGCCTTACTCATATCCACGAATTCGGGGTAGAGATACAATCCCACGGAAGTCTCAGATTCGTCCGCATGCCACATCGGGTCTTCCAGCACATCCTGGTTGTCGCGCAGGAAGTCATACCAGTGCAGCGACAACACGAAGTGTCCCTCGATACCCAGCTTGTGCAAGGCGACGATCGTTGAAGAAACCTGCCCATGAGCGGACAACAGGATGAATTTGTTGAAGCCAGCGACGGCAGCGCCGCGGACAATATCCTCCACCAGGGCGATGTGCGTTTCGAAGCGAAGCGGAATAGTCCCCTGGACACCCCAGTGGTGGTAGGGATGGGACCCGTACATAGGACATGGGAGCACCGTCGCACCGGAGTTCCGGGCGATCAACTCACTCATGCCGATCGCATTGAATGCGTCTGTGGCACAGGGACAATGTGGCCCATGCTGCTCGATAGCACCCAGGGGCAGGATCGCCACATCGCAGACGTTTGTCGCGTAATCGACAACTTCGGGGCCAGGCATTTCGTGAAACCACACCGACGATCTTTCATTCTCAGTCATCTTCATTCCTTCTGTTCATCCGTTTTGATAAACCTTCACTACGGAGCTGCGCGTTGGCCCGTCGCCTCAGGAAGGCACCAGGCTGAGTACAGCATCCAGGTTCATCTCATTTCCAATCTGTGCGAGCTCGTCATAGAGGGTCGCCGGTAGCGGAATTCCGTAACGGCGACGCTCCCGTTCCTCGCGATATTCGATCTCGCCCGGCAGCAACATCTCACTGTCCTTGTCCCACATAGGCGAGCCCTTGATGGTCTCGAAGAATTCACCCATTCGACTCTTCAATTGCTCCTTTCCGATGAAGACCAGAGGATTGATCACCAGCATCAAATGGGCTGTCCTGCTCGGGTCGCTGGGATAGCGATACATGCTCTTCAGGTGGTGCTGAAAGCTGCCGCCAGTAATCACGCCACAAAGGATGTCGACCAACAATGCAAGGCCGAAACCCTTGTGGCCGCCCATTGGCAACAGGAAGCCTTCAAAACCAGCCATTGGATCGATGGTCGGTCGGCCGTCTTTGTCCGTCGCCCAACCCAGCGGAATCGTCTCACCGTTTCTGGCGGCAACCAGCATTTTCCCGCCTGCCACCGTGGACATTGAGATATCCAGGACGAATGGGAATTCACCAAACGTGGGCACGGCCACGGCAACAGGGTTGTTGCCGGTGATCGGTCTGCTGCCGCCGGGCATTACCATGTTCGGCGCCACGTTGGACATGGCTATGCCAATCATGTCGCGTTCTAGGGCCATGCGAGCGTAGAGCGAGGTAGCACCGCAGTGATTGCTGTTGATGATGCCTACAGCGGCGATGTTGCCTTGCTCAGCCAACTCAATCGCGCGTGACATGGCAAATCTCGCAGCGATATACCCTGGTCCGTTATCTGCATCCAGAACTTCCAGGCTTGAACCTGCCTTCAGTGTCCGAGTTTCGGGCGCAGTGTTCATGGCGCCGGACTGGAAGCGATCCAGATACTCCGGCACTCTCAATACACCATGTGAATCGATACCCCAGAGATTCGTCTGCACCAGGCACTGCGCCATATCTGCGGCATCGGCTTCGCTGCAACCTGCATGTCGAAAGATCCCCGACACGAATGTCTCGAGAGATTCGGCTGAAACGTTGATGGCGTCGGGCATGATGTTTCGCTCACTCATGCCGATTCAGCTTGTGTCGCTGTCGGGTGTGAGCGCTGTGGCGGATCTTCTGAAGATGGTGGCCGTGGTGAGCTTGGATCATCAGGTGATCCGGGTCCAGGGTCATGATGGAACCGCTGCAAGGCCCAGCGTTTCTCGCACGGCGCGAACCGCGTCCGAAGCGTCAGTTCCGAAGCCATCGGCGCCGATCTCATCGGCATAGTCCTGGGTGATAACCGCGCCACCGACAACGACTCTTACGTCGTCACGGTCGCTGAAGTGACTGATTACAGGCCGCATTTCGTCTCGGGTAGTGCTCAGCAAAGCACTCAGACAGACAACTTGGGCCCCTCTCTCAACAGCGCCTTCGAAATCATCGATCTGGCAATCCACGCCTAGATCCTCAACGTCAAAGCCGGATCCTTTGAGCATCATGACGACGAGGTTCTTGCCGATGTCATGTACGTCGCCCTTTACCGTACCGATGCAAACCTTCGCTACCGGCTTGTGACCGGACTGCGCGAGTAGGGGCTCGATGATATCGATTCCTCCCTGCATCGCTCTGGCGGATACCAGCATTTCCGGCACAAATACTTCTCCTGTGGAAAACTGTTCCCCCACCTCACGAAGAGCAGGAATCATCGTTGCCCACGGCCTCTCGTACGATCTCAACTACAACATCCCGCTCGCCAAAAACAATGGCGTCGTACAGTCTGTCATTGGGTGTGCCCAC
>QIDL01000119.1 GCA_003228415.1 Gammaproteobacteria bacterium
GCGACTGATACGGACAAGTGATGACCGACCTGCAACCAGTAAACTCACCTCGAATCAGCGTCGAGTTCTTTCCGCCAAAATCCGAGGCCGGTTTCGAAAGCCTCGAGCGGGTGCTCGGTAGACTCAACGAAATTCATCCGGACTTTTACTCCTGTACCTATGGTGCGGGTGGCTCTACTCGAACCGGGACCATGGAAACCATCGAACGGATCATGGCATTGGGCGCCGAGGCAGCACCGCACCTGTCCATCGGCGGAGATGACCAGGCCGCCATATTCGAGTTACTCGATGACTACCGAACTCTCGGGGTGAAGCGGATCGTCGCCTTGAGGGGTGATGTCCCTTCCGGAATGGGCACCGTGCGGATTCAGCA
The DNA here is from genome assembly GCA_003228415.1 of Gammaproteobacteria bacterium. Taxonomy (GTDB): domain Bacteria; phylum Pseudomonadota; class Gammaproteobacteria; order Pseudomonadales; family Azotimanducaceae; genus SZUA-309. The sequence continues at coordinate 374 of QIDL01000119.1, forward strand.
CAATGCCGAGTCTCTGGTGCATTGGATCCGGGAACACTCGAACGATCACTTTCACATCGAAGTCGCCGCATACCCGGAGGTACACCCGGATGCGACCTCGCCGGAGTCCGATCTGGAGTATTTCAAATCCAAGGTCGGGGCCGGGGCCGACTCCGCGATCACCCAGTACTTCTTCACCCCCTACGGGTATTACGACTTCATCGAACGTGCCACCCAAGCGGGGATCACGATTGCCGTTTATCCCGGCATCCTGCCGATCACCAACGTGGAAGGCGTCGTACGTATGTCGAAGAAGTGCGGTGCGGACGTGCCACGTTGGCTGTTGCGACGAATGCAGTCGTTCGCCGATGATGAGTCGGGCTTGAGGAAGTTTGGTATCGAGATGCTTTCCCGCATGTGCGAGGAACTCCTAGCCAACGGCGCTCCGGGGCTGCACTTCTATTCCTTGAACCGTTGGGGCGCCGCACGAGCGATCTGCAGGAATCTGGGGCTGGCCTCCCGGGACGATGAAACACCGTCTGTATCTGCCTGAGGCCTGTCGCCCCCGGCCGGCAGCAGGCTGGCAATCCGATTGCCCTGGCATCCCATTGGACGCCGATCGGTCCCACTATCTCGATCGAGTGCTGCGCTTGCGCCAGGGCGCAGAGCTGGCTTGCTTCGATGGCCGTGGCAAAGAGTGGCGCTGCCGGCTGCTGACCAGCGCCCCCAGACAATGTAAGTTGCAGATCATCGAGCTCATCCGCGATGACATCGAGCCCATCGAGCTGACCCTGGCCCAGGCATGGCTGAAGGGTGCCGCGATGGATGCGGTGGTGCAAAAGGCCACAGAACTAGGCGCGACCAGGATCTGGCTGTTCCTTTCGGACCGCAGCAACGTGAAGCTCGACGAGCGCCGCCTACGGAACAGGCTCGGTCACTTACAGCGCATTGCGGCAAGCGCGACCGAACAGTGTGGGGCGACCTGGCTGCCTCGAATCGAGTCGAAGGCTACTCTACGCTCCATTCTGGCAACCTCCGAGGACCACCGCCGCATTGTTCTTGAACCCGGTCAGCAGAGTCTGGATGCAGGCGCGGTGCCCTGCCCATTGCTCCTGGCCGTCGGTCCGGAAGGCGGTTGGTCCGACCCGGAAAAGGCGTTCTATGAGAGTCTTCCCGAGGTGACCGCAATGGGTCTGGGGAGCATGATTCTAAGAGCGGAGACCGTTCCGCTGGCGGCGTTGGCCGCCGTTCGCCAGAGCTGGGGGTGGCGCTAGCTTACGTTCAGCGCAGCAGTTTGGCGACGGCCCCTTCGATGAACTCCAGGTTCGGTATCACCGCCGATTCCGTACCTACTTTCACCGCAACAGACTCTGCACAACCCAGTCTGCTCGACTCGTTGGCGAGGTCCTCGGCAGTCAACTGCACCATCCTCGGTAGACCTTCCGCGGCGAGCGCGTAGAAAGGCAGGCCCCGCGCATTGCGGGCCCGATTCATGACAACCATACAGCGACCAGACCTGCGGACCGGATCCCGTCGACCGTTGAGATTCTCGAACCGTACGACGGGAACCATTTCCCCGCGCCAACCGAGCAGGCCCAAACACCATTCCGGCGCGTCACCCAACACCTTGACACGACGCCAGGGTAATATCTCAGCGATACAGATATTCGGCAGCAGAAGCTGAGTGCCCTCCAGGGGGATCATCACGCAAGAAAGTTCTACGATTTCTTCTGCCACAACCGCCGCCATAGCTATTTAGTCCACCAACCGATCAATGGTCGCCAATAATTCATTCTCCTGGAACGGCTTACCCAGGAAGCTGTTCACCCCGAGGTCTGCCGCATGCTCCTGATGTTTCTCACCGGTACGAGAAGAAATCATCACGATGGGCAGATCTTTGAGCCGCTCGTCATGCCGGACCTGTCTGGCGACTTCGAAGCCATCCATCCTGGGCATTTCGATATCGAGCAACATGACATCGGGACGTCGTTCTGCCAGAAGCGCGATGGCTTCCACGCCATCTTTTGCCACGATCACGTCCATGCCCTGCCGTTCCAGCAAGCGCGAGGTGACCTTGCGTACGGTGACAGAATCATCCACCACCATGATACAGCGTGTTCTCGCTGCGCCCGCCAGCGCTCTCCTGCCAGCCGCCAGCCCATCACTACCCTGTGCTCGAATCAGCGCCAGGAGATCGAGGATCACCACCAC
>QIDL01000522.1 GCA_003228415.1 Gammaproteobacteria bacterium
TCAGCACGGAGCCTCAGCGTTCAAGTTCCAGGGAGTTCGCAAAAAGTAACATTCCTGTGCGTATCCTCCCATAAGAAATTTCTCCATTGCCCGCTCGCGGACAGGCAAAGAAGACCCGCGGTCGAGTCAACGACGATCACGCCTACCAACTCGGTGCGCCGCTCTGTATAAAGGAAAGGCAACTTCGCACAACCGACAGGAGGAATTTCACTCGAGATGGCGCTCCGCATTCTCGAAGTCGGAGGCCTGGCCGCTGGATTTTGCGGACGGCTCTATCAACACGCCGGTGCCGATGTGGTTCGAGTAGAGCAGACCGCGGTCGATGCCTGGGTATCCGATGAGGCGCTCGATATATTCCTGCACCACGGCAAACGGCGGGTGGCCAGCGCCGATGCCAGGCTGATTCAGGAGCTCGCGGCCAGCGCCGATGTGCTGGTGATGGAAGGCACGTTGGATACTTTGACCGAACTCGGCTGGTACGCGCTCGACGGCCCGGTGGTACGGGTCGCCATCACCCCTTTCGGGCTGACCGGACCCAAGAAGGACTGGCGCGCGACCAGCTCCATACTGCTCGCCATGGGCGGTTACACCTACATCATGGGCGACCCTGGCCGGGCCCCGCTCACCCTGCCCGGACACTACGTACAATACCAGGCCGGTCAACATGCCTATATCGCCGCCAATGCACTCGGCTTTGAGGGTGAAGCCAACCAGACCGCCGATGTAAGCATGTGGGAGACTCTGCTGAGCCTCAGTCAGTTTACCACCGTGTTATGGACTTCAAGCCAACAAGTTCGTCAACGACACGGCAGCGATTTCGGTCTGCTCTACCCGATCAACCAGTTTCCCTGCAGGGACGGCTGGTTTCACGTCAACGTCGTGCCGGCGTTCTGGGGGCCGTTCAGCAGGATGCTCCAGCGGCCTGAGCTGGAGTTTGACCCGCGATTTCTGGACAACGCGAAACGCCGGGAAAATATTGTTGCCCTGGATGCCATCATCGTTGCGCAGCTTGGGGACAAGACCCGTGCCGAAATCATGCGCCTCGGTGAGGAAGCACGTGTGCCTACGGGAATACTGCAAGAGCTGCCGGAAGTTCTCGCCGACAAACATCTCGCCGAACGCGAATTTTTCCTGGATGTTGACGGCACCAGGGTGCCCGATATCGCCTTCCGGTACACCGCCACATGAGCCGGCAACCGCTGCAGGGTGTACGAATCGTGGACCTGACTCACGTCTGGGCGGGCCCGCTTGCCACCCGTATGCTTGGCGACCTGGGCGCGGATATCGTCAAGGTGGAAGCACCGCTGGCCAGGGGTTCTGCCGCCGTACCGGCTATCGGTCAGGGGCTCTGGGTCGGTGGGGAAGCGGGCGAGGACTCCTGGAACCGGCAATCCCTCTTTACCAAGCTGAACCGGTCGAAGCGGGGTGTCTGCGTCGATCTCAAGGTGGCTTCAGGCAAGGAGACCGTGCTGGAGTTGATCCGGGTTGCGGATGTGGTCATCGAAAACTTCAGCGCCAACGCGCTGGACCGGCTCGGCCTCGGCTATGAGACGTTATCGAGCATCAACCCCGATATCATCTACGTCAGCATGCCGGGCTATGGCAGTTCCGGGCCTTACAGCGGGCTCACTGCATTTGGGCCTTCGGTGGAACCGATGACCGGGCTCGGTGCGCTGATGGGATACAGCAAAACCGAACCTCGCAACACCGCCATGGCCCTGGTGGACGCCATCGGCGGTGTGAGTGCCGCATCCGCGGTCGTCACCGCCCTCAATCATCGAAAAGACACCGGCCGTGGCGGCTGCATCGAGCTATCCCTGCATGAAGCAGGCGTGAGTTTTTTCGGTGATTTTCTGGTCGATCACCAGCTCGGTGCGCAATGTGAGCCTATGGGTAACGCGCATCCCGGCTACGCCCCCCATGGCATCTACCCAAGCAGGGGCGACGATGAATGGATCGCCATCGCCTGCCCTTCACAGGAAACCTGGCGGAATCTTCGTTCTCTGACAGCAGATCTCTGGGATGATCCACAGCAGTTTCACGATCCGGTAGACAGGATGGCCAACCGCTCCCTCATCGATGACAAGCTTTCCAGCTGGACGAAGAAACAGGATAAGCACGAGCTGGCAAGGCAACTGCAGGCTGCAGCCGTTCCCGCCGGCGCCGTGAACACAGCGCCGGATTTCATGGAGGATCGACACCTGCTCGAGAGAGGTTACTGGGTTGACCTGGCCCTGGCAGGTCAACCTGGCGTTCGCTATCCAGGTCTCCCGATCAGCTTGAACAACGAAAAACCCCCGCACGGAAGAGCCGCACCCAAATTCGGTGAGCACAACCGGGAGGTACTCGAGGAGTGGCTGGGCACGTCTGAGGAGCAGCTCGACACATTGGTCAGCCAAGGCGCGCTGCTCGACCGTCCTCCCGATTGATCAACCAAGGAGAAGTGATGAACATAGGTACAGTGACCGCAATTTTTCGCTACCCGGTTAAATCCATGGGCGGAGAGCGCCTGGATCAGGTCCAACTACGGGAGCGCGGCATCCCCGGCGATCGGGCCTGG
>QIDL01000064.1 GCA_003228415.1 Gammaproteobacteria bacterium
CCCTCTCCGAAGATATGCATCAACGCGCTCGCCGTGGTGTAGTCCTCTGCATGGAGAATTGCGGCCAGCAATTCCTCCTGTCCCGGGGATGCGGAAAGCAAACCGCCTCCGTTGACCAAGGCACGCTTCCTGAACACATCCAGATGGCGGGCCTCGTCCATGATCTGAGTGGCGAGAAACAACTTCACCTCATGAAAATCGTGGTTTACCCGCGCCAGCCATTTCGCAGGCATGTCGCCTGCAACAAATTCCACTTCCGTGAGTCCGGTGCACATCTGGCAAACCGACTTTTCGATGTCGTCAGGCAGCTTTTCGAGCTTGTCCCATGGGATGTCTGTGATCGAATTCCACTGGCGCATGACCGCTTCGTCGTAGAGTGCTCCAGCATTCTCGGACCAGACTTCCGTCATTTCGTTCAGGGTGTACATGTCGAGGGCGGGTGTGTCAGCGGGCACATGGCAACCGCGCGGCGCCATGCTGCCATGAGAAGAACCGTGTTCCGGCACCTTGGCGTAGTGCCCTTTTTCGACATCGGTCAAGCGCAATCCAATGTCGCTTACGGTGACCTGCTGCCCCCAACCCTCTGGATTGCAATCCATCCAGGTCAGATCGAAGTTGCCCTTCGCCATGTCTCGCATTCGATCAATGCCTTCTTCAACTGCCGGTGCGTAGTCGCTCATTGTCGATTCTCCGGATACCATCGCATACCTATCTCGAACCTATGCCTGACGAAAGAATCCTGTTTTGATTGTGATCAAAACCTTCGAACTTCCGTTGATCTATCTAAGGAACCGGTCAGACACCTAAAAGGTCGCCAGCGGCCGGCGACCGTCCAGCGGATAGGAACGTTATGGAATTTCTTCTTTACTCAATGTGTTTTCTAGGCGCTCTTGCCCTGATGGAGGTGGTGGCGATCCTGGCGCACAAATATGTCATGCACGGCTTTCTGTGGGTGCTGCACGAATCGCATCACCGACCCAGAGAGCATCTCTTTGATCTGAACGATCTGTTCATCCCGATATTCGCGATTCCCTCGGTTGTCCTCATCTACTATGGTACCAACGGCTATCTCTGGGCTCTGTGGGCAGGTCTGGGCATAGCCACTTATGGGGTGGTGGTCTACTTCGGTTTCCACGATGTTGTCGTGCATCACCGCGTTCAGCATAGCTGGCGCCCCAAGGGAGGGTATATGAAGCACATCATGCAGGCTCACAACCTGCATCACGCACTCGAAGAAAAGGAAGGTGCGGTGTCATTCGGATTCGCCTACGCGTCTCCGATCCCGGTGCTTCGAGCGCAGATGAAGGCCATCGAAGCGGAACGCGAAGCAACAAAGGAATAGAAAACCATGCTCTCCGAGATCGACCTGGGAAGCCTGATCGTTACCTTCGTTGCGCTGACCGCCATCATCGCGGTCCGCTACCTGTTGACTTCAGGTCTGTTCTACTGGCTTCTATGGGGCCGCAGCCAGGACAAGGTGCGCGCCGTCAAGCTGATGGACCGTCCGCTAAAACCCGGTGCGGTAAGAAAGGAGATCCGCTGGTCTTTGATTGCTTCGGCAATCTATGCGGCCCCGGCCGCGATCGTTCTGGAACTCTGGCAACTGGGTGGCAGTGCCATCTACAGCGATCTTTCGAGTTACCCCTTGTGGTATCTGCCGCTGAGTATCGGCGTCTATCTATTTCTCCACGATACCTATTTCTACTGGATCCACCGCCTCATGCATGTGAAACGGCTGTATCCCGTCATGCACAGGGTCCATCACGACTCCATACCCAATAACCCATGGGCGGCCTTTTCGTTCCATCCCTGGGAATCCGTAGCAGGGGCCGTGTTCATACCCGCCTTGTTGATGATCGTGCCCATCCACGTGGGGGGGTTACTTTTCATACTTCTCGTCATGACCATGACCGCGGTATTCAATCATTCCGGCTATGAGATTTTTCCACAATGGTGGCTTCGAGGATTGCCCGGCAGGAATCTGATCACGGCCGCCCATCACGATCTGCACCATAAATACTACACCTACAATTATGCTCTGTACTTCAGGTTCTGGGATAAACTGATGGGCACAGACATCATGGAAAGCGAGTACGAATTCCTGAAATGAGTCGATTGTCCGTAGTAGACCGCGCCGATCTGACAGAGCCACAGCGGGAGCAATACGATCGTATCGCCAGGGGTCGTGAACCTCGGCAGGACGGTCAGTTCGGTGGCCCTTTCGATCCCTGGATTCGGAGCCCGGAGCTGGCGCGCCGGGCATACAGTTTCGGGGGATATCTATGAGAACGCCGTCGCCTGTTTCGGTGAGCAGGGCGTGGTGGAACTCATTGCCACCATCGGCTACTACACCATGGTGTCGATGACGCTGAATGCCTTCGAGATCGAGACGGCGACAGGGGAAGTTCCCTTCCCCCGCTGATTCCGCGCCGGCCAGCGTCACTCCACCAGGCGTTCGCCTGCTTGTCTATGATAGACGGCATTGAAAACAGCGTAAGCGCCACAGCGGCTGCAGTCCACGTCGTTGCCATAGCAGCAGAAGGTGCGCTCGAACT
>QIDL01000083.1 GCA_003228415.1 Gammaproteobacteria bacterium
CGATCGCCCTGTCGCCGAATCGCGGGTGCCCGCGAAGTCGAGGATCGTCGGTGTTACGTCACTGACAAAGGTCAGTGCGTCCATCCATCCGTTATCGGATGCAAGACCGGACACGCCTGGACCGGACACGATCAGGGGCACCCGGGTACCCCCTTCGCTCGCATAAAATTTGAAAAGCTTACCCGGTGTCGCCGCAGCGTTGGCCCATTCCGGTCCGATGAACGCGAGACTGCCTTTCTCGCCGAGGGTTTCAAGCTCATAGGTATAGTCGTTCAGGCGCATCCACACTTCCATGATCCGTTGGTGGACCGGATCGTTGAACTCCGGCCCGTTGTCGGATGCAATGATGAAAATGGTATTCTCGAACTGCCTCCGGCCTCGGAGATAGGCAATCAGTCGACCGATGTAATGGTCCATCGCTTCCAACATACCGGCATTGACCGCCATCGCTCGGGCATAAATGCGCCGCTCGGGGTCGGTGAGCGACTCCCATTGCCGGAGCGCGGGATGGGGCGGTGCCAGCCGGGCGCCTTTGTCGATCAGCCCGCTGTCTCGTGCGCGCTGCCAGCGCGCTTCCCGAATTGCCTGCCAACCGACATCGTAGACGCCTTCATAGTGATCGGTATACTGCCGCGGCGCCTGGATCGGAATGTGCACCGCCTGAAAAGCGATATAGGCAAAAAACGGTCGGCCATCGTCCGGTTCAACCGCCAGGTACTCGATCATCCGATCGATGAGAAATTTCGATGAGTAGAAGCCTTCCGGCAAGGTCGCGGGCTCCCCATCCTCGAACCAGGGCGCCGTATCGTAATACGGCATGTAGGATTTCTGCTCCCAGTTGTCCGCACCCGAAGCATCCAGTGCAAAGGATCGATCGAACCCGTGGCGGTCTGGAAGATCGGTCGGTCCACTACCCAGATGCCATTTACCCGTCATATAGGTTCGATAACCGGACTCGCGCAGCCGTTCGGCCACGGTTTCGACACCGGGTTCCAGGCGCATGGAATACCCGGGCATTTCCTCTTGTTCGGGCAGTAGCACTTCCGGAATGGTCGCCACACCGGTGCGATGATTGTCCAGCCCGGTCAGAAGCATCGCTCGCGACGGCGCGCAAAGCGGTGAGGTATGATAATTGCTGAAGCGCACACCGGCATTCGCAAGGCTGTCTATGTGAGGCGTTTTCGCCTCTCCTCCATACCCGCCAAAATCCATGAATCCCGCGTCATCGACCAGGATAAGAACCACGTTCGGCGGAGGCGAATCGAGTGTCCCGTCCGGTTGAGCAAACCCGGAGCCGGCCGTCAGCAATCCGATCAGCATCAAGGGGGTCAGCCGGGTCAACAGGATGCTCAATAAGACGCTCAACGGACGAGCGAAACAGCCACTTTCGCTGCCCGGACCTGCGGCCACTCTTCTCGAGTGTCAGTCCAGGCGAACAGTAATTGATCGTCGATGAGTATCATCTGCGAAAATCCAGACGCTCGACCGGAACCGGTATTTGCGATCAGATGACTCTCGGTGGAAGACCCGACACTGCTGACCCGCCGGACACGGATGTCGGCCGCCCCTTCACCGCCTCTCTCCAGCCAACTGACGATCGCATCGCCGTTGCTCAACAACACCACGTCGACCCGCCCCAGCGGCCGATCTGTTGCGACATCTATCGGTTGCCCGAACGATTCTGCATCATCCTGCGAAAAAGCCAGGCGAACGCGCGGAACTCCCGCAGCCGCCGTATACCAGGCGACCGCAACCCTGTCGGCGGCGACGTCAACGGCTGGCCCGTTGACCGGGCACCCGGCAATTTCCCAGCCGTCCCCGGCGACTGCTCGAGGAGCCTGCCATACTCCGTTGACTGCGCGGACTACGTAAATGTCGCGGATCTCATCTTCGCTGCGATTACGGTATACGGCGATCGGACCATCACGACCCATCGCCACATCTGTCTGACAGCAATCGCAAACAAGGTCATCCACCAGTGCGGGGTTTCCCAGTTCGCCGTCGGCCGTCATCACCGCCGAGCGGAGTGTCATGCCGCCACCATCAACCGTGTTCCGACCATCCAGCCACAGCGCTCCAATGCCTGTCTGCCAGGGAAAGAGACTCACGAAACCGTGTTCCGTCGCAGTCCCATCCACATGCGGTCTCACCACATCGCCCCACGACAACCCGCCATCGGCTGAGATCGAGACCGCGATGTCATACGCATAAACGCTTCCCTCGCGCCTCTCGAGCCAATGGGCTGCCCAGAGGGAGTTCGAGAGCGGTACAACCGACGGAAAGTCAGCCCAGTTAACGAACCAGTCGCTCCCTTGAGCGACGCGTTGAGACACTTCCCATCCGTCTGAGCCCAGTACCGAGTAGCGCAACGCCGAGCCGTAGGGAGTCGGTTCCAGCCAGCTCAAGACGGCTGGACCGTCTCGCCCTCCGGCAAGATGTGGCTCGGCGCTACCCCCCGCTGCCGGTACCGGGAGAGTGGTTGTCGTCAGCGCTTGTTCCGTTGGCAGGCTGCAACCGGCGAGTGTCAGGGCAACCAAACCCGATACCAGAACC
>QIDL01000277.1 GCA_003228415.1 Gammaproteobacteria bacterium
CACATAGACATTCTCCCAGTAAGCGGCGGTCTCAGGTCCAGAACAATCCATGGCATCCAGGCGATGGTTCATCGGCACATTGAAACCAAACGACACGACAAGCACACCAAGAAAATAGAGAGCACCACCAGCCATGACCAGCACAGATGCGGGGCCGGCAATATTGAAATAGGCATAACCGGCCAGGATCACCCCAAGCACCACCATGGCCCAAAGCAGAACCATAACGACCGATTTCCAGATTTCCTGATTGATGATCTGCATGACTTCAACTCCAGCGGCGGTCTTCGCCAGCTTCAGTGACCTCATCAGGAAATCGGAAAATGTAAAAAAGAAACCAGAAACCATTCCACAGCCGATCACTGCGACCTGCAATACGATAAAAAACCATGTTGGCACTATTTCAATTCTCCGTGTTTATCGGTGTCTGTCACCCTTTTACTTGACAGTCTGTCAAGCAGGAAGATCGACACTCGAACGAGAATTCTCAACGCAACGTGGCGCCTGATGGAAAAACGTCGCGGGCAGGGTGTCAGCATGAGCGATATTGCAAAAGCGGTCGGTATTTCCCGCCAGGCCTTATACCTGCACTTCGATTCGCGAACCGAGCTGATGCTTGCGACAGTCGACTATGTGGATGAGGTCAAAGGGCTCAGCGAGCGCCTGAAACCTTTTCGAGCGGCAACGACAGGAATCGAACTCCTCGAAACCTGTGTCGGTGTCTGGGGCAACCACATTCCAGAGATTCACGGGCTGGCTAACGCGTTGTTCAACACGCGTGAAACGAATGAAGCGACTGCGTCAGCCTGGAACGGCCGGATGGCCGATCTGCAAAATATCTGCCAGCGGATAATCGATACGCTGCACCGCGAAGGGATTCTAGCTCCCAAGTGGTCTCGTCGAAAAGCCGCCGAGATGTTGTGGGCGATGATATCCATTCAAAACTGGGAACGGCTGGCCATCGAATGCGGATGGTCGACAAATCAATACATCAGGTCGATGAAAATATTGCTGAAAAGTACCTTTGTCGATGAAACAAGTGGCCGTGAGTAATTCCTGATCCAGCAAAGCAATGAGTATGAGACGCCCCAGGCAAGCTACGCCAGGATCTCGAGCATCTCCTCCCGCGAAGGACCCAGCACCCGCGGTGGCCGAGCGCCTCTCTGTTCGTAGCTTTCTAGCGCCATCTCCATGAACTCGGGGCGTTTCAGCATATCGTCAGGCATGTCGAGCATGTGTGCCATGCGGGCAAAAGCGCGCAACAGCCCGAGGTTCTCGCGGGTGGCGGGCAACAGTCCCTCACGGACAAAGTTCCTCGCATAGGCTTTCGGATCGGTCGAACCATCTTCGAGCTCGACCTGGAACGGGTCCTTGCCATCACGCTGGAGCCGGTTTGCCTCGATAGCGTCCACATCCTGGCGCATCTGTGCGGCGAGCCACGGCGCGCAATCCCGCTCGACAACCGAATTCAAATCGAGCGCAATCGCACGCAGGTCGTCTGGATGCTCTTTGACCGCAGCGGCGAGTGCATAGGCGCTGATCCAGGCCAGGCTGCAACCGCGGCCGGTAAGCGGGTTGGCATGCACCAGCGCATCACCGATTGCCACCACACCAAGCGCCAGCGGTTCACCGTCCTTAACGAAGAGTCGGTGAACATTGTTCAGGTTCGCCATGCCGTGAGTGTCGTTGATCGGTTCCGAGACCTCCGGATCGATCCACTCAGAGATCATCGGAATGGCATGTGCAACCTTTTCGAAACCACTGGTACGCAGCACCGTTCGCAGTGGATCATCGTCCGGAGCCGCGGCCAGCGTGACAGAGAAGGTGCGGGCATCGGCCGGGAAGATCCCGAACTTCAAATAGCCCAGGTCCCCGCCGATGATCCCATCGTTATTCGGACGTGGCTTGCCATCGCGCAATCGATAAAAGCGGGACGCATAAAAGATACCGCACGGCGAGCGCACTTCCTCGAGTTTCGGGGTACCGATCGCAGCCAGCCAATCACCCACCCTGGTACGGCGACCGCTGGTATCGACGATCAGATCGCTCCTCACTTCTTTTTTGTCCTGCAATCGCACACCCGTGACTCGCGGCAGACCACCGTTTTCATCCTGCTCGGAAACGAATCCGGTCACTTCCGCACCATACTGGAACCCCACCAACCCGGTCTCCAGCACATGGCGCCGCAGCACCCATTCGAACGTCACTCGCGAGCAGGCGAGCAGGGTAATGTCATCATCGTGCGACTCGAATTCCGGATCCTCGAAATACTGACGAGCGGCGTCGTGGAAAGACAGCTCCTCTGCTCCATACTCCAGGAGTTTGCTCAGCAGTTCCGGCTCGCGGTCACGGATCATGTTGTGCATGCGACCGAGGAAGGCGTGGGAGTGCATGACCTGAGGCGCGCCGTGGTGCTTCCATAGCGCGAACGCTTGCGCAGGTGAATCCGGCATGGGCGTGGAATCTTTTTCCAGAATGGTGACACTGTGGCCATCGCGTGCAAGGGCAAGAGAGGTAATGAGCCAGGCAATCGAGCCACCAATAACCACT
>QIDL01000013.1 GCA_003228415.1 Gammaproteobacteria bacterium
ACACGTATCCCGTGCCGCCAAGACGTCCAGCGTCAAACAGCTACTGAAGATTCCTGAGGACCTGCATCGGGCGATCGCTCTTCGCGAAGATCTTGTCGACCGTGTCTGGCCCTGGAACGTGAAGCTCATCGCTCGAAATTGCCGTTGACTTGTAGTTGAGCAGGTAGTCGGCTTCGTCGCCGAGAAGTTGTGGAAGATCCACGTGGATATTCGCCTCTCAAGTTGGATCGGATGCGTGCAACAAATGTTACCGAAGTTTACGAAGCCCTCGGTGCTGGCCTAGCTCAGCGCCTCGACGCGATCCTGAACGTCAGCGAAGTCGGGGGCCTGACTGGCGAGGTGGCGGAACTGTTCGCGGGCGTGGGGCAGGTCGCCTGCCTTTTCGTAGAGATCGGCGAGCGCATACCAGAGCCTGAACGTGTATTCATGGGGCCGCTTTGGACGCAGCGGGCCCTTCTGAAGCAGACGGATCGCGCCCGGTAGGTTGCCTTGATCCGCCAATGAACCCGCAGCAACAATTCGGCCCTCGACAACGATTTCTCCGCTTGGGCTCACGTCCTTGAGGTCGTTCCAGGTTTCTTCGACCATGGAGTGTTGACCAAGCGCTCGATAACAGTCAGCGATGACATGATGCTGTTCGTAGGACATCGTCATGGTCTGAAACGCCTGCAGCTGTTCAAGGGCAAGCTTCCAGCGGCCAAGTTTGTAGAGGGTCAGGCCGTAGAGCTCGCGCACCTCAATCGCAGATGGAAACCGCTCGCTGAGAGGCTTGAGCAGCTCCCGCGCGTCACCGTACCGATCAGACCGGTACGCCTGGGCGGCCTCGCGGAGATGCCGCTCAAAGCGGCGGCGTTGTTTGTCGGTGAGGCCGTCTGCTTCGGATCCGGTGAGAGCCACAGAGGGCACGGCGTCGGGACTGTCCTGGGCCGGGCGCTTCTTCTTGGAGGAGCGTTTTCGAGAACCCGTCTTGCCCTCGTCCACCCAACGATCGACTGGCGGCTTGGCAACAACGGCATCGGCCTCGTCGTCGATGGGGCGCCGCTGCGCGTCCTCGCGATCGAGCGAGCCAGCGCCCTTGCGGCCAAGTGATCCCCAGGAGTTGGGGCCCTTGCGATAGTCCACCCATTCGCCGGAGTCCCCGCGGCCACGGCTCGAGGGACGATCCCCACCCGATTTGGGTGGACGCTTCTTTTTGGTGGGTTCAGACATCTCTACAAGATCCTAGATCGATGGATCCCATCGCACGCAAAAAGGTGTCGATGGTTCAGGCTGTAAAACGTAGTCAGGGGAGCTTTTCAGCTCCCCTGACCTTCTAGATTAAATCCGGCAGTGACCTACTCTCCCAGGGGGTCTACCCCCAAGTACCATCGGCGCGGATTGGCTTAACTTCCGTGTTCGGAATGGGAACGGGTGTGGCCCAATCGCCATAACCACCGGAGATCTTTTCCACATCACGCGAGTGACATGGCGTGCTCCTGATCTGCAAGATCAGCTCCTGAAGCACTCCATAGCGAGCACGAACAACACAAGAATTCAATATTCGAATCCAAGCCCTCGGCCGATTAGTACCGGTCAGCTGAACACCTTACGGTGCTTACACTTCCGGCCTATCAACGTAGTCGTCTACTACGGGCCTTACCTGGTTATCCAGTGGGAAATCTCATCTTGAAAAGGGTTTCGCGCTTAGATGCTTTCAGCGCTTATCCCGTCCGAAGGTCGCCAACCAGCCATGCTCCTGGCGGAACAACTGGCACACGAGAGCTTCGTCCAACCCGGTCCTCTCGTACTAGGGTCAGCTTTTCTCAAATTTCCTGTGGCTACAGAGGATAGGGACCGAACTGTCTCACGACGTTCTGAACCCAGCTCGCGTACCGCTTTAATGGGCGAACAGCCCAACCCTTGGGACCTGCTTCAGCCCCGGGATGCGATGAGCCGACATCGAGGTGCCAAACCTTCCCGTCGATATGGACTCTTGGGGAAGATGAGCCTGTTATCCCCGGCGTACCTTTTATCCGTTGAGCGACGACGCTTCCACACGCTATCGCCGGATCACTATGCCCTACTTTCGTACCTGCTCGACTTGTAAGTCTCGCAGTCAAGCTCACTTTTACCATTGCGCTCGGCGTCTGATTACCAACCAGACTGAGTGAACCTTTGGGCGCCTCCGTTACTCTTTAGGAGGCGACCGCCCCAGTCAAACTACCCACCTGGCACTGTCCCCGATCCAGATTATGGACCTAGGTTAGAGAATCAATATAGGCAGGGTCGTATTTCAAGGTTGACTCCACACTGACTAGCGCCAATGCTTCCTCGTCTCCGACCTATCCTACACAGCATAAATCAATTCACAATAACAAGCTGTAGTAAAGGTGCACGGGGTCTTTCCGTCCTTCTGCAGCTAACGAGCATCTTTACTCGTACTTCAATTTCGCCGGGTCGATGGTTGAGACAGTAGGAAAGTCGTTACGCCATTCGTGCAGGTCGGAACTTACCCGACAAGGAATTTCGCTACCTTAGGACCGTTATAGTTACGGCCGCCGTTTACCGGGCTTAGGTTCAGAGCTTCGCCTCAAGGGCTAACCCTTCCCCGTAACCTTCCGGCACCGGGCAGGCGTCACAGCGTATACCGCGTCTTACGACTTCGCACGCTGCTGTGTTTTTGGTAAACAGTCGCTTTCCTCAATTTTGTGTCACCCGCTCAGGCTAGGTCCGCGAGGGACTTCACCTTACTGGGGTCCTCCTTATCCCGAAGTTACGGAGGCATTTTGCCGAGTTCCTTAACCATCGTTCTCCCGTTCGCCTTAGTATTCTCTACTTGCCCACCTGTGTTGGTTTGGGGTACGGGCACTGCGTGAACTCGCTAGAGGCTTTTCTTGGCAGCATAGGATCAGTGACTTCGTCTGTTTCGACTCGGCGTCACGTCTCAGGATTAATGAGGGCCGGATTTACCTAGACCTCTCCCTACTCGCTTGCCCCAGGACAACCATCGCCTGGGTTCACCTACCTTCCTGCGTCCCCTCTTTGCTTTCCGCCTAAGAGTGGGTCGGTTCGTCGTTCCCTAATGGGAGGACAGCCCCTTAGCAACTCATGCTTGGAATGGACGCGCACGCGGTGGTACTGGAATATCAACCAGTTGTGCATCGACTACGCCTCGCGGCCTCGTCTTAGCTCCCGACTTACCCTGGGTGGAATAGCCTTCCCCAGGAACCCTTGGGCTATCGGCGGAGGGGTTTCTCACCCCTCTCTCGCTACTCATGCCAGCATTCTCACTCGACCACGCTCCACGCCAGTTCACACTGACGCTTCTCTGCAGGATCGACGCTCCCCTACCATCCACGATAAATCGTGGATCCGAAGCTTCGGTATCATACTTGAGCCCCGTTACATTTTCCGCGCAAGACCACTTGACCAGTGAGCTATTACGCACTCTTTAAAGGGTGGCTGCTTCTGAGCCAACCTCCTGGCTGTCTGGGCAGTCTCACATCGTTTGCCACTTAGTATGAATTTTGGGACCTTAGCTGTCGGTCTGGGCTGTTTCCCTTTCGACCATGAAGCTCATCCCCCATGGTCTCACTGCCGGGCTCTGGAGTTATGGTATTCGGAGTTTGGCTGGGGTTGGTAACCTTGTAGGGCCCCGTACCCATCCAGTGCTCTACCTCCATAACTGAACGCCCGACGCTGTACCTAAATACATTTCGGGGAGAACCAGCTATCACCGAGTTTGATTGGCCTTTCACCCCTATCCACAGTTCATCCCCCCAGTTTTCAACCTAGGTGGGTTCGCGCCTCCACGGAGTCTTACCTCCGCTTCACACTGACCATGGATAGATCACTCGGCTTCGGGTCTACAGCATGCGACTATGCGCCCTATTAAGACTCGCTTTCGCTCCGGCTCCCTATCTCTAGTTAACCTTGCCACACACCGTAACTCGCTGGCTCATTCTTCAAAAGGCACGCCATCGTGACCGTAGATAAATCTACGGCGACACTTTGACTGATTGTAAACCAACGGTTTCAGGTACTATTTCACTCCCCTCCCGGGGTACTTTTCACCTTTCCCTCACGGTACTAGTTCACTATCGGTCGCCTACATATACTTAGCCTTACGAGGTGGTCCTCGCTAATTCATGCCAGTTTCCACGTATCCGGCATTACTCGGGATATCGACTCACAGACTGTATATCTTTCGCATACGGGGCCATTACCCTCTCTGGCGCGTCTTTCCTGGACGCTTCTGCTAAATAACAGTTTTGTAACTGTGTAGTACTTCTGACGCAGTACTCAGTCGATCCCACGACCCCGAATTGGCAACGCCGTCAGGCTATTACACCAACTCGGTTTAGGCTGATCCCCTTTCGCTCGCCGCTACTCGGGGAGTCACGTTTGTTTTACTTTCCTCGGATTACTTAGATGTTTCAATTCATCCGGTTCCCTCTACCAGCCCTATATATTCAGACTGGAGTAATACCCCGTACGGGTATTGGGTTTCCCCATTCGGATACCTGCGGATCAAAGCCTAGTAGGCGGCTCCCCGCAGCATTTCGCTGCCACTCGCGTCCTTCTTCGGTAGTAGGCGCCAAGGCATTCACCGTTGGCTCTTAGTAGCTTGGAATTACTTATATTAGAAGTTTCTAACTTTGTTCTTTCGAACAAAAGATGCTCGTGCTCGCTATGCAGTTCTCAAGGAGCATCTCCAACTTGACCATCAGCCACAGAGGCAAACGGACAAAGGAAAAGTGCGCACGGCTCAATGCCGGCGCTCCTTCAAAGCGAAATAGAGGACGAGTCTGCCACAACTGCCTTCCGGCAGCCGCTTGTGACAAACGATCAGTGCACTAACTAGGAAATCAATCAATACTTATAGACCAAATGGCCTTGAAGTATCGACGATGACTCCTTAGAAAGGAGGTGATCCAGCCGCACCTTCCGGTACGGCTACCTTGTTACGACTTCAC
>QIDL01000568.1 GCA_003228415.1 Gammaproteobacteria bacterium
CGCCGGCGTGCTGAACTTCGTGCTGCGTGACGCATCCGAGGGTTTCGCGGTTGAGGCTCGTTTTGGTGAGATCTTCGAAGGCGACGGCACGCTGAACCAGATCTCCGCCAATGGCGGCTTCGCGCTGGGTCAGGATGGCTTCGCCAACATAACCTTCCAGTACCGCGAGCAGGATCCGACCAGCCGCAGTACGCAGCGCACCGACGCGGCCAATCTGATCGCCAACGGCAATCCCGCTCAGC
Source organism: Gammaproteobacteria bacterium (assembly GCA_003228415.1). Lineage (GTDB taxonomy): Bacteria > Pseudomonadota > Gammaproteobacteria > Pseudomonadales > Azotimanducaceae > SZUA-309. Next base: position 243 of record QIDL01000568.1, read on the forward strand.
AGGCGAATGTCAGGCAGCCTTACGCACAGATCTGGGGTGCTCCGGAGTTGAAAAATGACTGGACGATTTTCGTAAATTCCGCCGTCCCGACGTCGGAGAACCAGGAAGTCTATTTCTTCGGTAACATTGCCGAGCGAGAGACGGAAGGCGGCTTTTTCTACCGCAACCCGAATTCGCGATCCGGTGTATTTACCAACGGCGACATTCGCGCGGTCGTTGACACCAGCCTGACCGGTAATGAGTCTGGCGTTACTTCCAACTGCCCGGCACTGACCAGTCCGGGATCGGGTGGCGACGGCGTTCCTCTCGATCCGGCCGCAGTCCTGCTTGACGATCTTGCTCTGTCGCAGCTTCCGGGAAACTGCTGGGTAGCCAACAATGTCCTGCCGGGCGGCTACACGCCGCAATTCGGCGGCCAGCTGGAAGACGCAGCTGCGGTCATCGGTATCCGCGGTGAGATGGACAATGGCATGTCGTACGACTTCAGTGGTGGCATCGGTCGTAACAACGTCGATTTCTTCCTCAACAACACCTGGAACCCGTCGCGGGGCCCGGACGGTATTGAAGATGGCCAGTTGCAGCGCGATTTCTCGCTTGGCTCATACCAGCAATTCGAAACCAACCTGAATGCTGATTTCGTGATGCCGATCGCGGTCGATGCCTTCGCCTCTGACCTGAACTTTGCCTTCGGCGCCGAGTGGCGCAACGAGCAGTTCCAGACCCGTATCGGTGAAGTCAATGCCTGGGAGGCGGGCCGCTTCGCATTCCAGACCGGTTCGGACCCGGCGAACCCGAATACCTACAGTGACGGCACAACACCGCTGCCGAACCTGAGTATCGGTGCACACGGCTTTGCCGGCTTCAGCCCGCAGCAGGCCGGTACCTGGGATCGTGCCAACTACGCGGTTTATGGTGACCTCGAGGCGGATATAGTCGAGAATTTCACGTTGGCCTTTGCGCTGCGTTTCGAAGACTTCGATGACTTCGGCACCACCACTAACTTCAAGCTTGCTGCCCGCTGGGGCCTCACTGACCGATTCGCGCTTCGCGGTTCGGCCAGCACAGGCTTCCGTGCACCGACGCCGGGTCAGGGTAACGTGACCAAGGTCTCGACTACGACCATCCAGGGTGAGTTGCAACAGCGCGGTCAGATTCCGCCAACCAACCCGATCGCGATACTCCTTGGGGCCGAGCCCCTTAAGCCGGAAGACGCGACAAACATTGCCGCCGGCGTGGTGTGGGATGTCACGGATAATCTGAGTCTGACCGTCGATGCCTTCTGGATCGAGTTGAAAGATCGAATCGCGCTGACCGGCGAGATCGAGATTTCGACGATTCCTGTGCCGCCTGAACTGCAGCCCCAGTGCCCGCCGCCGATCAACCTGGCGCAATGCCTGCAGATTCTTGGTGTGCCGGGCGCGGCCGACCTGAACTCGGTGGCGTTCTACACCAACGACTTCGCGACCACAACCACTGGCGTAGACCTGGTAGCAACCTGGAACCTCGACTTCGGCGGTGCCGGCAGCGGCGACCTGACCGCAGCCTGGAACTACACGAAGACCAAGGTCGATAACGCCGGTTCAGAGGTGAATCGCGATCGGGTGGTGGATCTGGAGAACTTCAATCCGCAAAATCGCGGCATCTTCACTTATAACCACTACATCGGCGGTTTCCGCTTCCTGGCGCGGGCCAGCTACTACGATGAATGGGTTGATGGCGATTTCGGTGGCGATAACCCGGCAGATCCTCGCAACTACACCATCAGCTGTATCCCGGGTGATGACAAGTGTTACGGATCCGAGTGGATACTGGATCTTGAGGCGGCCTACACGTTCAACGACAAGTGGAGCGTGATCGTCGGTGCACAAAACATCGCGGATAACTTTGGTCCGATAGACAGTGACAATCTCGACGGTACCATCGGCCAGGGCACTACTTACGATACGGGCATACCGTTCGGCTCGGACGGCGGTTTCTGGTACTTCCGCCTGCGAGCTGATTTCTAACTCAGCTCGAATGCTGGATGTTCTCGCAACGGGAACATCGCTCGAAAAGCACAAAAGGCGCTTCCTCTCACGAGGAAGCGCCTTTTTTCTGATGGCACCCAAAATCACTCGACGTCAGGCCTTGATCGGGGTTTCCTCCGCCCTGCTACTACAGGCGGCCTCCAGCAAAGGCTCGAACGATTCAGATGACGGGCCTACGGCCGTATTTGCACACGGAGTCGCCAGTGGCGATCCGGATCAGTCGAGTGTGGTCATCTGGACCCGCGTCAGTAATTTGACCGGGCCGGTCGACGTC
>QIDL01000053.1 GCA_003228415.1 Gammaproteobacteria bacterium
GCGCAGAATCTTCATCTCAACTCTGTCACCGACAAAGATAACCGCCGTTTGATTGTGGAAATCCGATACTTTACGGATCTCGCGTTCACCCACCCGAGTGATGATATCGCCGTCGCGCAGCCCGGCAGCGGCAGCCGGGCTGTCAGGTTCCACGTCCAGAATCACAACTCCGTCATGGCGATCCGCACCGAAGGCTTCCGCGAGTTGCGCATTGAGACCCTGAACCGCCAACCCCAGATAGCCCCGCTGTACCTCGCCATTCTCTATGAGCTGAGCCATGATGGCGCGGACCATATTCGCCGGAATCGCGAAGCCGATTCCCACGTTGCCACCACTGGGCGCGATGATGGCGGTATTGATGCCTACCAGTTGCCCCCTGAGATTGACCAGAGCGCCACCCGAATTACCCGGATTGATGGAGGCATCCGTCTGAATGAAATCCTCGTAACCTTCGATACCGAGCCCACTGCGGCCCAGCGCGCTGACGATACCACTGGTGACGGTCTGGCTGAGGCTGAATGGGTTACCGATGGCGACCACGAAGTCACCCACGCGAACCTCATCGGAGTCGGCAAAGTGGATCTCGGTCAGATCTTCCGGAGCTACTTTCAAAACGGCCAGGTCGACCTGGCGATCGACGCCAACCAGCTTTGCCTGCAGGCTGCGTCCATCCGCAAGGGTGACGGCAATTTCGTCGGCGCGCTGCACCACGTGGTTGTTGGTGACGATGTAGCCCATTTCGGCATCCACCACCACACCTGAACCCGCACTGCGAGTACGGCGCTGCTGATTGGGTACGTTGAAAAAACGCCGGAAGAACGGATCATCGAGCAGTGGATTGCGCACCTGATAGGTCGCGTAGGTGGCAATATTGACCACAGCCGGCGAAATCTCATCGAGCATGGGCGCCAGGCTGGGTAACGGCTGGTCATCTGCCAACAACCCGGGTAACGCCGCCTGCCCGGAAGCCGCGACAACCATCACAAGTGTCAGCAACAACAACCGCATCTGATACTCCTAGATTCAAACACCGCTCAACTTTCGACAGTAGGCGGCTAAAATCGTTTCTCGCCATCCGCGAGCGCCCGACGCCCGCTACGGCGCCATTGCCTCGCCTGGCTCCTCGCCTGGAGAGCGTCCGGCGATGAACACCGTGACCCACGCCGCCAGAGACATCAGCGCCGCAGTGTAATAGGACAGCCGATAATCCTGATAGTCGTAGAGAATGCCCAGCAGTACCGGCCCACCAGCGACTCCCAACACAGTGATCGCATTGGATAGAGAGAATATCCGCGCATACGCCTTGATACCAAACGCTTCAGCGAGCCACAACGGATGCAGCATCAGGAGGTTACCCACGCTGGCGCCGAACAGACCGGCGCCGAGGAGCAGTCCGGCTGCTCCATCAGCGCCAGCCACGACAGCGAGACCCAGCGCTTGCCCGACCAGATTCATCAAGGTGAACGTCCGAATTGAAAACTGCATCACCAGCAACCCGCCAATAATTCGAAACACGATGCTCATCAGCGTCAATACCTGCACGGCGTTCGCAGCAATTGCAAACCCGGCAAGCCCTTCCACCCTGTTGTAGAGGTGGGCGATGCCCCCAACCTGTGCGCACATGCAGAACACGTATGCGGCTGTCAGCAGACCGAAGAATCTCGATCTGATCGCTCCTCGATAGGACCAGCCGCTATCCAGATCTACCCCGGAAGAAGAGATCGACGTCGCGTCCGGTCTAGGCTTCAACACACCCACCACGATGGGCACAATGAGTAGAACGAAGGCCATACCGATCCAGGGCATGACGAGTTCCACACCGAATTCGTTGAAAAGCCGCGCCGATAGAGGGGTCAGCAACACGCCCCCCATTGACAGCCCGGTGGAAGCAACCGAAAGCGCCACGCTGCGATTCTTTCCGGGAAACCAGCGTGTCACCAGCGTAGTGCTGGTGACGATGGAGACGCTGCTGTTGCCGATTCCGAACAGCAGGTACAGCCCATAAAGCTCCCACAGCGATGTTACCTGTCCCGAGGCACCGAGCGAGGCTCCCGCCAGAGCCGCTCCACCCACCATCACCCAGCGAATATCATAGCGTTCGAGCAACCAGGCAACAGCGATACCGGCAACGCCGCCAACAACGAAAAAGAGGCTCACCGCAACGGAAATTTCAGCGATCGCGAAACCGGTCCGGGCTGCCAGGACGTTTATGTACACGGACATATTGTAGAAACCGAAGCCCGAGGAAACGGTCAGGATCAGGAACAATCCAAGAACCACAAACCAGCCGTAATAAATCCGTGTCAGCATCGTTACAATGTCCAAACCGAAATCAACCCGACCGAATCATGGCCATCAAAAATATTTTCGCCGACCTCAACGAAAAAAAAAGTTCGATCACGAACCTCTCCATCGATGATCTGAAGTCGGAACTCGAGGCCAACCCCGATCTGTTGCTCGTCGATTTGCGCGAGTTACAGGAGCGCGTGGACCTCGGCACGGTCCCCGGCTCAAAGCACGTGCCCCGCGGCATGCTGGAGTTC
>QIDL01000123.1 GCA_003228415.1 Gammaproteobacteria bacterium
GCTGCCGGAAAACGCCGCCCGAATTCGGGCCTGGATAAAGGATGCTCAGCAGCGCGACGTGCGCATCACCCAGTGCATTACCGATTCCAAGGGTGATCGCAGTCGGCGTCCCGGCAATCAGGACGATCCGGATCAGTATGTGCGGATTGTCGAGCGGCGTGATGATGGCATCGTTATTCGCGGCGCCAAGCTCCACATCTCGGCAGCTTCCATGAGCCACGAGCTGATGACAATCCCAACCAAGTCCATGAAAGCAGGTGAGGATGACTATTCGGTAGCCTGCATGGTGCCGGTAAATGCCCCCGGGGTGAAAATCATCAACACCACCTATGCGCCACGCCATGAGGATACGCGAGATTTTCCGATATCGAGCCGCCATCACACACCGGAGGGATTCGTGATTTTCGACGACGTTTTCGTGCCGTCGGATCGAGTCTTTCTGGATGGCAATCCGGAACTGGCCGGTTTGTTTGCTCACTCGTTAGGCCTGTGGGAACGGCTTGGTGGGCTCTCCAGCATGGCGACCCGGTACGATGCACTGGTCGGGTTTGCGCAACTCATTTCGGAAGCCAATGGGCTGGAGCGAACCGGTCATATCAAAGAGAAGATCTCGGAAATGCTGATCAACGCCACACTGATTCGAGCTTCACTTGAAGCGGCTGTGGAAAATGCTCAGATCACATCGGATGGCGCCGCTTTTCCGGACGAACTCTACACCAATGCCGGTAAGTACCACGGCGCTGTCAACTGGTCCCTCATGGTCCGTCACCTGCATGACATCGGCGGTGGTGCAATTCTCACCTCTCCCGGGATGGCCGATCTGGAAAACCAGCAGGTGGGTCATCTGGCGCGTAAGTACATGTCCACCATGCAGTCGGTGGATGGGCTTTATCGGACCAGACTCTTTCATGCCATCCGGGACCTCACCGCAGACGCCTACGGTGGTTGGAATGCTGTGACCAACATTCAGGCCGGCGGAGGACTTTATGCCCAACGGATTGTCTCGCGGATGTATTACGACATGGATCGGGCAAAGAGTGTGGCGCTGCAGATCGCAAACATGGATGAATATATCGGTCAGGTGTAGAAGGCGGCCGTCGAAACGAAATACTCACGGTTGAAAGCGTCATGAACCGGGTGGTTCGACACGAAAAGCTGTTCACAGCTTCGGATTCGTTTGCCGGATCGACGCTGTCAGCGCTGTAGTCCAGGGGCCCGTCGGGCATCGGGCACGTTTTTCCGGTGCAATGGAATCAACCTCGGCGCGCTGGACTTATCCGGCCCGAGAATGGCCACATCGGCGATACTCGGTTCGCCCACGAGCACCGATCTGCTCAACAACTGTTTGGGCTGCGGTTTCGAGAATACCGCGTCGACAGCTTTGTCGCGGCCGTATTTGCCTAAGGTGTCAGAGCCTGCCTTGGTGAGGATCTGTAAGGTGCCGGGTAACGTCAGGTTGGATATCTTCCTGGTCAGCGCTTCCATCCGGAAGAGGTTACCCGTGGTGTTTTCCAGTACCTTGCCGAGTGTTGCATCGATGGTGGCCGAAGTCAGGGCATGGCCGAGCGACTTACCGTCCATGAGGCCGACCGCTGTATTGGCGCCAATATCGAGTTTGGTGACAACCACCAGGAGCGCGATCTGTTCCTTCCGACTCGCCGTGGCCGGCGGGCCGGGAATGATTCCCAGAGCAAAGTTGACGGTAAACTCCATGATGCCTTTGCCGAAGTTACCGGTTTCGGCGTACTTCCCGACGCCTTTGACGGTGGAACCCAGACTGAGAGCTGTCAATGCCTGACCACTGGCCAGTACGGCGCCACCACCACTCAATACCGTCGCGCCGACCATCAGTGAGGTCGCCGACAGATCCCGGGTGAATTCGGCAATTTTTTTTGCCCCCTCATATTTGCCAACGGAATCCTGAATATTGGCGACCGTACGTCGCTGGGCGTGGGTTTGTTTATTGCGAAAAGCCAGCTTGTAACGGTGTGCATCCATCTCGAGCCCGGCCAGGGTGTTTCTGATTGCAGATAGAGGTTTGGTTGACTGGTGAGATTCCTTGAGACGCGCGTTCATAAAATGTCGGTTGATGTCTTCCTGGTATTGATACTCCAATCGGGCGCGGAGGACCTTTCGCTGGTGAGCTGCTTTGTTCCAGTCAACCTCCACGGTGTGCATGTCCGGCATACCCCAGGAGAATGGATTGATCCCCTTCTGACTGATTGATTTCGAATTGGCGTTGTCATTCAGGCTTGTGGCATAGGCGTAGTCATCCAGTATCCGTCCGATCAGGTCCACATCAACGGTAAACAGCCCTTCGTGTGTCTCGAGAAAGTTATAACCCATAGATATCGTTGCCTTGCGAAGCCCTGGCGCAGTTGACCCTGCACAGGAGTACTCAACATATCGTTGACCCGGTGTCGCTGGCAATATGCCGTGTAAGCGAAATATGAGCGGACTACGGCGGGATCCGGTCGGAAAGTGCCTGAAAACCATGAAACTGGCTGGAAGAGCCACCGAATCGCTGGTCCCT
>QIDL01000105.1 GCA_003228415.1 Gammaproteobacteria bacterium
CAGAGTTTCGTTGTGCCAGTAGTACCATTCCTGCTTGGGGTAGAGGTCGGGAAACTGTTTTTCCACGGCTTCATATTCAGGATAGGCGTTGTGCTGACGGCAGTAGTCTTGAAAATACTGCTCCACGATGACCGCCTGTTCAACGGTGGCGGAGTCCCGCACATAGAGTTTTCCAATTCCTGCCAGCAGCAGGGCGACAACGATGCCCATCAGTACCTTGCGAATCATACCGTCACTCCTTCCTGTCCTCGTAACCTAGAGCGGCTCGAACTCCCTGCCAAAGAGTTTCCGGGAGATGAACAGCTTCTGAATCTGCGGTGGGCCATCGCCAATCTGCCAGCCCGATACGTCCCGCAGTCGCTGTCCAATCGGTAGCGATTCCGAGTAGCCGAGATGTCCCCGAATAACCATACAGTCGTTGAGGATCCGCATGCAGGTGCGGGGAACAAACCATTTCGCCATCGCGCCTTCGAGCATGTGGTCCATGTCCTGTTGGCGCATCCAGAGCACCTTGTAGCAGAGCAGCCTGCTCATCTCGAGATAGGTTGCCGCTTCGGCAATGGGAAATGCGACGCCTTGAAAGCGTGCGATGGGCCGTTCGAAGGCCACACGAGTTTTGGTGTACTCGATGACTTCATCGAGGGTCTGCTGGGTGGCGCCGATGCACATGAGGCCGATGTAGGCCTTGTTGGTATTGAAGAATTGAACCGTTTGCCGAAAGGAACGCCCGGTGCCCGTCCGCTCCTCCTGCGGAGTGCCACGCCACAACTGATCTTCGCCGGTATGCGGACGGCACTCGGGCGAACACCATGAACACCGGTGCGTTCAGGTATGAAACAGAGTTCTTCTCGCCATCTAGAATCCATTCGTCGCCGTCTTGCCGGGCGGTGGTACTGATGCTGCCGAGATCGGAGCCAGCATCCGGCTCGGTGAGAGCCAGACCGACCTGTGAGTTTTCCGCTGTGTAATATTTGCGCAATACCCCTCCGGTTCCTGCAAAAAGAGGTGAGCTTCCTGCTGCTGCACTACCCCAGAAAGCACAGTTGAGATCTCCTCTTCCCAGTTCCTCCACAGCGATGCCTGAACGGATGAAATCGACATCCTGCGGGGTTCCGATCAGCTCGCTGATTTTTTTCTGCAGTTCGCCGGGATAGGTGCGAGTACGATCTCTTTCGATGTAACCCGGCAAAAGCTCCATGAGCGCGAACTCCCGCACCATCTCTCGAAAATCGTTCTGCTCATCGGTGAGTCCGAAATCCATTACCTAGACCTTCGCCGCGAAGGTCTCCGCCTGCGCCATGTTCCAGTAGCGCATGATGCGGGGAAAGGCGGTACCGTCGAGCAGCGATCGATCCTCGATCCACTGGCCGCTTTCTTCTGCGGGGTGGGCGACGCTGTCGCCGTCGCGCCCCCAGAAATGGACACGCCGCAGATCGGCCAGCGACGACAGCCCGGCCGAGGACAGAATTTCGGTCAGCGCGTGGATTGTGTTGCGATGGTAACTGAATACCCGCTGCGCCTTGTCATCCACATCCAGCGCAGTCTGGCGGCGCTTATCCTGGGTCGCTACCCCCGTGGGGCACCGGTTGGTGTGACAGGATTGCGACTGAATACAGCCGATCGCGAACATGAAGGCACGCGCCGCATTGACCCAGTCCGCTCCCAACGCCATCAGCTTAACCATGTCGAATGCCGAGATGACCTTGCCCGAGGCGGCGACACGGATTTTCCCTCTGAGCCCGCTGCCGATCAGCGCGTTCTGCACGAAGGTCAGTCCGTCAATCAGTGGCGTGCCGATATGATCGGAATATTCCAGCGGCGCCGCGCCGGTACCGCCTTCGCTGCCATCGACGACGATGAAATCGGGCGTGATTTCGGTCTTGACCATCGCCTTGCACAGCGCCAGGAATTCCCATCGGTGGCCGACGCAGAGCTTGAAACCAACGGGCTTGCCGCCCGATTTCTCGCGCAGCATGGCGATAAATTCCATCATCCCGACGGGAGTCGAGAAGGCCGAGTGGGCGGGCGGCGAGATGACGTCCTCGCCCAGCGGCACATCACGAGCCTCGGCGATCTCGGCGGTCACCTTGGCCGCCGGCAGAATGCCGCCATGTCCCGGCTTGGCGCCCTGGCTGAGCTTGATCTCGACCATCCTGACCTGGTCTTCGGCCGCGCGTGCGGCAAAAGTATCGACACAGAAGCTGCCGTCTGCGTTACGGCAACCAAAATATCCGGTGCCGATCTCCCAGATCAGGTCACCGCCGCCGGCCCGATGATAGTGGCTGATCGAGCCCTCACCCGTGTCGTGGGCGAAGTTACCCAGCTTCGCGCCTCTATTGAGGGCGGTAATGGCATTGCCGGAGAGCGCACCGAAGCTCATGGCGGAAATATTCAGCACCGAGGCCGAATAGGGTTGCTTGCAGTCCGGACCGCCGACCCTGGTGCGGCACGCTTGTTCGGTGATCGGGCGGGGCGCCATGGAATGATTGAGCCAGGCGTAATTTTTTTCATAGACGTTCAGCTTGGT
>QIDL01000293.1 GCA_003228415.1 Gammaproteobacteria bacterium
CCTGGTATCGACTTGGAGCCACCGCGAAGTGGCATGAGGGCTATCCAGCGCACTTGAGCCGGCGTATGGATGATTGTTTGAGTTTTTTCCGCTGCACCTGCTCGATGTCCAGCACATCGGATGGCTTGCGGGCCAGGGCTCGCTCGACGGCGCGTGCATCACGAACCAGTTTCCTCAGACCGTCAGGTTCCAGGGACGCGGCATGGTCCGTACCTTTCCAGGTCCGATCAAGTGTGAAGTGCCTCTCGATCCAGGCAGCCCCGAGGGACAGCGCGGCAATGTCGACCGCAATCCCCAGATGGTGTCCGGAATAGCCGATCGCCTGCACACGATCGCCAAACGCATTACGAAGACCGGAGATCTCGAGCAGACAGCAGTCTTCAAACGGTACCGGGTAACCGGAGGTACACGCGTACAGAACCAACCGATGAGCCGCACCATGATCTTCGAAGCAGGAAACGATCTCCTCTGCTTCATCCTTGGTTGTCATTCCGAGAGAGAGATGAATGTCTCCGCGGTAGTTCCGAATCAGCACCTCCAACATCGGAAAATTCAAGTTGCAAGCCGAAGGCACCTTGATGAAGTCAGGTTCGAGCTTCGCGATCTCGATAGCGGAAGTAACATCCCACACAGATGTCGAGTATCCAATGCTCAGTCCTTCACAATAGGATTTCAGTTCCCGGTGCTGATCGACCGAGAACTCCAGATATTCACGGTGGGCGCCATAGGTGTCACCGTAGCTGTTGGCAGGGTTCGGATGCGGACGATTGTACTCTTCGAGTGTCAGCAGTTCGCGATTGTGGCGTTTTTGAAATTTCACATAGTCGCAACTGGCGTATCGTGCAGCCGCTTCCACCAGTTTTCTGGCGATGGTCATTTCGCCCATGTGATTGCAGCCGATTTCGGCAATGAATTTTGTGGTCGTCATCGATTCCTCCAATGGTTGTTCACAGGTTCCCTAGTCAACGGATATTTCAAACAGATGTTTCGAGAAGGCTTTGACACTCACGTTCAGATCCTGTCCCAGGGTCTGGCAAAGCCGATCGGTTCGTTCCTGAACTTCAGGCGTACTGATGTCCGGGAATCTGTGGTCGTGATATTGCTGGCGATTGCGCCCCGGCCGTTGCATGTTCAGCTCGGTCAAGCTTGCTTTGATCTTCGCCTGCATGCGGCCTCCAAACCGAATCAGCCCTCCCTGCTCCGGCACTGGGTCCGATTCATCAAGGATGTCCAGGATCCGCTCGGTTGCCAGTCGTCCGGACAGGCCGGTGATGTAGTGGTTCACCAGTTCCGTGCGCTCACACGTTCGCAATAGAGCACCCGTGTTGCCGGGACCGCACACCGTCTCCATTACCTGTTCTTCGTTTCGACACACGTGGCTTATTCGATTGGGAAATCCCTGGAAGTCGCAGTCGTAGAGTTGGCTTACGGTCGGCATATAGGCGATCGCAGGAATCCCCATGGCGTACGCCTCGATGGCGGTGGTACAGCCGTTGTGCAACAACCCGTGGGAAGCCAGCAGCCAGGGCAGCACATTGCCCAGGTTGGTGACGAAAATGTTCTTGTGATCGGTGGCCAGTTCTCGATAGGCACCGAGGTCTTCGCTCGGATGCGGTCGAACAACCAGGCGGGTTTCGGTCTCGCCCATCTTCTCGAGCAGACTCAGGAACGCCTTGAACAGGGCAAGCTTGTGCTCGTAGAGACCTCGTGCAAACTCGCGAGTCATGCCTCGGCCGGCCTGTCCGAAAACGGTTTTTTCCTCGTTCTTGTACAACCCGACGGCAGGAATAAAGGGATTCACATCACTGAAATTGGTGTTAACGAGGAGAAATGGTCCCAGTTTTTCCTTGATCGCCGCGACTGCCGGATCGAAATAGCCCCTCAGCTCGGGCCTCAGCATGTCGCCGCGCGGGTTGCCTGTCACATGCAGCTTCACGTTGTCCGGGAGCAGGGGATAGCCGGCAACGAGTTCTCTGTTGTCTTCACCCCAGCAGAACAGGTGTGAGGTGTGTCGGAGCGTGTTCGGGGACAGCCGCAGCGAATAGAACGTATCCGCAGGCGGATGTACCAATGCCTCCTCTTCCCATGCCACGATCTCGTGGCCCACATTCCGTATGATCTGGAACATGAAATCGCTCATGGAGCGCATGCTTTTCGCGACGTAAATGCCGCACGGAATGTCTGCGATCTTGAAGTGCAGGTACGCCCTCGAACCGAGAATGACCCGATAGCCGCGGCGAGCCGCAAACAGGGCGATCAGCAGCTTGGCATCGAGCTCGCGTACCTGATTCTCTACAGGCAGTATCAGCACGCGTCTGCCATCCGGCTCCGCGATCATCGGCTCGCACCGATCCGGCTGGCAATTTCGGACCACCGACTGAGAAGGGCATGGTAGAGAGCCGGGTCTTTCGAAATAACGGCAACTTCATGATTCAGGTAGAACGACGGGAGGGTCCAGTTGATACTGCCGAAAATCGAGATGAGGTCTGCTCCGTCTTCGATCAGCATGAGTTTGGCGTGCATCG
>QIDL01000380.1 GCA_003228415.1 Gammaproteobacteria bacterium
CGAGCTTCTGATAAGTCAACGTCAGGCTTTCCGGCAGGGTCTGGTCCGCACCCAGGTAGCCCGACACCAGGGTGTCGTAGCGAGCCGTGTGCCGAAAGGCCTTCACGGCAAAGCGTTTTCGCAGTGGGTAGTCGAAGCCTCCGCCGGCGAGCGCTTCGATCACCGTGCCGTAGTCGAGCGGGTCCACCACCACCAGTACGTCTTTGTGGTTTTTCGCCGCGGAACGAACCATGGCCGGTCCGCCAATGTCGATGTTCTCGACAGCCATCTCGAACGTGCAATCATCCCTGGCTATCGTTTCGGCGAAGGGATAAAGATTGACCACCACGGCGTCGATCGGAGCAATGTCGTGCTCCTCCATTACCCGATCATCCTGGCCACGGCGCCCGAGTATTCCGCCATGGATTTTCGGGTGCAGCGTTTTTACCCGGCCATCCATCATCTCCGGGAATCCGGTGTATTCGGAGACTTCCTGCACCGGAATGCCCGCAGCGCTGATCGCCGCAAAGGTTCCACCGGTACTCAACAACTCCACTCCGTGTTTCACCAGCACATCGGCGAGTTCCACAATGCCCGTCTTGTCGGAAACACTGAGCAGTGCGCGGCTTACCGTTCGCTTCAATTCGTCAGTCATCGTTTTTGTTCTTGGATCTCTTCCCTGGTTTTCGTTGAATCGTCGTCACCGCGTGGTATCACCGCCCCGATTACCTGTATTTCTCATCCTCAATCCGCATCACGCGGCTTGTCGCATTTGCAATCGGTCCAGAAAAGCGAGCTGCTCCTCGGCACCCCCTATGCGATTGAAGACGTTGACCTGATCTATACGCCATGGTTCGCTTTCGAGTTCAATCAGTTTCTGGAAATACCACCGAACATGTTTACGCATGATTCGCACACCGGCTTCTCCATAGAATCGATGCCCGGCCTCCACATGTTCACGCATCACCGCCAGCTTCTCAGCGACAGAAACGAAACCGGTCACTCCCGCGATCTGCCCCGGTAACCAGGGAGCGCCGAGTGCCGCACGGCCGATCATGACGCCGTCCGCGCCGGTCTGCCGAATGACCCGATCGGCAGATCGAGCGTCGTGAATATCGCCGTTGGCGAAAACGGGTATCTTCAGCGCACTTTTGATTGTGGCGATGGTCTCGTATTCCACCGCCCCGACAAATCGACATGCTCGTGTTCTACCGTGTACGGCGATCGCGCGTGCGCCCTGATCCTCGGCGATTTTTGCGATCAACAGTCCGTTTTTCCGACTCAAGGAGTAACCCGTGCGGATTTTGACCGTTACCGGGATCGGCACCGCAACAACCGCGGCGCCGATGATTCGAGCCACCAGCCCCTCATCCGCCAGGAGCTGGGAACCGGCCGCTTTCCTGCAGACTTTCTTCGCCGGACAACCCAGGTTGATATCGATGATGTCCGCGCCATCCCGCCAATGCCTCCGGGCTGCCGCCGCGATGGTTTCCGGGTCGCCTCCGGCAATCTGCACTGCGACCGGATGGATTCCGGCGGGACTCAGGCGTCGCAGACGGGATTTATCGGTGTCCCAGAGCCCGGCCTGACTCGCGACCATCTCAGAGACCACATGACCCACACCATAACGCCAGGCAAGGGCACGAAAAGGCGCATCCGTCACCCCCGCCATTGGAGCCAGAACTACCGAATTTCTCAACTGATGAGGACCGATCGCGACCAAAGCAGGGATGCCGAGTGAACTGATCTGGTAAAGAGGGGGGCAATCATACGCGCCGCGCAGAATGCGCGCGAGCCGAATCAGCGAAAGCCCAGCGTGTAATTGACCGCATCCGCACCCGGGTCCTCGATTTCCAACGCTACCTGGATCGGCGTCATGGGCGGCACCTCCTGTGCGCCCGTCATCTCTCCGGCGAGATACTCTGCCGGAGTAAATCGACGCCCGGCCACCAGGACTCCACCAACTGCCGTGAACCTGAGTTCCAGATCCGGAAACGGTTGTGTGTACGATGCTTCGTTGACGATGACGGCATCGACGATGAGCGCCCCATCCAGTTCCGGATGGCTGCGAACCACCAGGTTGCTGGCACGCATTTTCGTCAGGTCCTGCATCACCGGAAGTTCACAGCCCAGCACCCGACAACCCACTTCGTAAAGCGAACGCAGTCCCGGATCCTTACCCCAGGTGGGCAGCTGGAAATACAACACCTGCAGCAGCAGAGCGGCCACGAAAAATACCATGACCACGCCGACCCACCAGCGCCTGGGTTCCGGGGCGAAGCTGATCTCCTGGCCGCTGCAGGCTTCCCGGTCCTCATCCTGCAACCGCGCATCGGTAGTCGATGGCACGGACTCTGGTTCCATGTCACCGGCAAGTTCGCCCGCCGGTTCAGTTACCAGCCCCTGTTCGCCGAACTCCTCTGATTCCCATACCGTATCGGGTTCGGCCCGGTCATTGGCCGGCTCCGGGTGAAATTCGGTCGTTGGCTCATCGATCAGCCCGACGAAATCGATGGCCTGATCCCGATCGGCAATTTTGACCTCCT
>QIDL01000358.1 GCA_003228415.1 Gammaproteobacteria bacterium
CAGTACAGGTGCTGCTGTTCGCGTTCGGCGTGCAGATTCTCGCGTCCGGTTCACCCGACTGGGCAGTCGCAACCCTGTGGGTGATCATCGGCAGCACCACCGGCTTTCTCGCCTTCAACTGGCCCCCGGCCAGAATCTTCATGGGCGATGTCGGCTCACTGTTTCTCGGTTTTCTGATCGCCATCATCACCCTGGAGCTTTGGCGAACGGACGCCCTGCCACTGGCGGTGAGCCTCATACTGCTGAGCGGATTCCTTTTTGATGCCACCTACACCCTGATACTCCGAATTCTCACCTTCCAGAATCCGGTTGAGGCTCATCGAAGCCACCTCTACCAGAAAATCGCTCAGAAATTCGGCCACCGACGGACAACGGCGGGTTTTGTTTGCTACGGCGTTCTCTGGCTATTCCCTCTGGCAACCGCGGCCGCGTATCATAGCGACCTGGCATGGGCGATACTCGCGCTGGCAGTCGTTCCGCTGTTGGTGCCTGCGACCGTCCTGCGAGCAGGCCTGATGGAACAGGCGACCAGCAACGATCACAGCCAGCGATCAGACGGAGCAGATCAATCCTAGAAGAATTTCTGGACCAACTTCATCGACGGGTGAAGCAGGCGATTGCCGTCCTGGCAGACTTCATCGCCCTGCCGCTGGCACTGTGGACGGCACTGGCGCTTCGGCTCGAATCGTGGTCACCGGAAGTGGCGTCATTCTGGCCTGCGTTTGTTGTCAGCGCGCTGGTGTGCCTGCCGGCATTCGGTTTTCTGGGTCTATATCGGCACGTGGTCCGCCACATGGGCAATCACGTGATGTGGGCCGTGTTCCAGGGCGCAACCATCTGCGCCATCGTGGTGGCAACCACCGCCTACATGGTGCCCTTGAGAGGCTTTCCCCGCTCGGTGCCCATCATTTTCTGGCTGTTGACGGTTCTCTATGTGAGCGGCTCGCGGATGGCGGTGCGATCCTATTTCCAGTGGGCCCGGAACCGAATGCGCCACCGTGAATCGGTGATCATATATGGTGCCGGTAGAAATGGCGTGGAACTCGCCAGACTGCTGGTGCGGCAAGGTGAATACACGCCGATCGCATTCCTGGACGATGCAAAAACCCGCCAGAAGCGGCTCATCGATGGCTTGTATGTCTATGCACCCCGAGCGCTGAACAAGATCCTGCAGGACACCGATGCCCACCTGGTGCTGGTCGCCGTCGACTCTTCAGCGATCACCAACAGAAAGCGGATCATCGAGTTCCTGCAGCCTTTCGCGGTGAGAGTGCAACTCATCCCCGACGTGGTCGATCTTGCCACCGGACGACAAACCCTTTCGAATACCCGCGATGTCAAAATCGAAGATCTGCTCGGGCGCAGCGAGGTCGACCCGCTGCCCCACCTGCTTCGAGGATCCGTGGAGCAGCGCAACGTTCTGATCACCGGTGCCGGGGGCTCGATCGGCGGAGAACTCTGTCGGCAGATCATCCATCTGAGGCCCAAGCGCCTCGTGCTGCTGGACCAATCGGAATATGGTCTCTACCAGATTCGCCGGGAGCTCGAGGGCATTGCGGCGGCCGAGGAACTCGACGTGCCGATTTCGCCGGTCCTGGGCTCTGTGACCAACAAAAACCTGGTCGCCAGAACGCTGGCCACCTACGACATATCGACTCTCTATCACGCTGCGGCGTACAAACACGTCAGCCTGGTCGAACACAATGTGATCGAGGGGCTGAAAAACAACACCTTCGGTACCCTGTATACCGCAGAAGCGGCGATGGAAGCGGGTGTCGAGAATTTCATCCTCATTTCAACCGACAAGGCGGTCCGCACCACCAGCATCATGGGCGCCAGCAAGCGCCTGGCGGAAATGACACTGCAGGCCTTGCAGGCGCACACCGATGTCACCTGCTTCTCCATGGTCAGATTCGGCAACGTGCTGGGCTCTTCCGGCTCGGTGGTGCCCCTGTTTCTGGAGCAGATCGACAAGGGCGGCCCGGTGACGGTGACGCACCATGAGGTCACCCGCTATTTCATGACCATCGCCGAAGCCGCGCAGCTGGTGCTGCAGGCGGCGAGCATGGCTCGCGGAGGAGACGTGTTTCTGCTCGATATGGGTCAACCGGTGAAAATCCATGATCTCGCCGAGAAGATGATCCGGCTCAAAGGGCACACCATCAAGGGCGCAGATTCCCAGGACGGCCAGATCGAAATCAAGATCACCGGCCTCAAGCCGGGTGAGAAGCTTCGCGAAGAGCTTTTGCTGGGCCGCAAGGTAGCGGGTACCGCGCATCCCAAGATCATGCGCGGCGAAGAAAAGTTTCTGCCCTGGACCGAGTTGAGGCTGGCGCTGGAGAGTCTGGAAACGGTCTGCAACGACTACGACTTCCAGGCCATTCGGACCTTTATCGATGGTCTGCTGGAAGTATCTGATCTTGCCGCACAACTGACCGAACTGCGCCCGGATGCCCAGGTGGTGACACTCAAGCCTAACTGATCCTTACCGGAACACCTGCTCCCCCTGCAGGTGAAACCGGAC
>QIDL01000183.1 GCA_003228415.1 Gammaproteobacteria bacterium
GCCGCGGGTACCGCCGGCCCGGTAGACCCCGCCATATCCATAGCCGAGGACGAGTATCGTGCCGCAGCAGCAAGGGTTTCATCCTGAATCGCGACTCAGTACCGCTCACAGAACATCGTAACGGGGTGCTGAACGGTGGTTCGGGTGATTAGCACGGCGATTCGCACCGGTGTCGTTCTGGTCGGGATCGCGCTGATCGCCGCGCTGGCGTATCTCGTCTATCTCGACCGCCTCATCACCAATACCTTCGAAGGCAGACGCTGGTCGATGCCCGCCCTGGTCTACGCACAGCCGGTGGAGCTATACCCCGGTGCTGCTCTCATGCTCGCCGACATGATCGAGGAACTCGATCGCCTGGGCTACGCACCCGACGCTAATCTGGCGAACCCTGGAACCTACGCACAACGTGGGGGACAACTCGACATCCACCTGAGAGCGTTCGAATTTCTCGAGGCAGCCCGCGCCAGCCAGCGTATTCGCCTCACCTTCAATGATCGAGGCATCCACTCCGTCGGTGACTCGAACGGTCGACCCATTCCATTGATCAGGCTCGACCCGTTGAGTATCGGCAGCTTTTTCCCATCCCATGGACAAGATCGGCTGGTGCTGCAACCCGATCAGGTGCCGGCTCTGCTAACCGGAGCACTGATCGCCGTAGAGGATGAAAAGTTCGAGGACCACCATGGTTTCGATCTCAAAGGCATCGCCAGAGCGGCATGGGTCAATCTGACCGCCGGTGAAATCCGTCAAGGCGGCAGTACGCTTACCCAGCAACTGGTGAAAAGCTATTACCTGGACAATCGGCGCACCTTCGAGCGCAAACTCAAAGAAGTCGCCATGTCCATCATTCTGGAACTGCGATTCAGCAAGACCGATCTGCTGAACGCATACGTGAACGAAATCTATCTGGGTCAGGATGGTGTAAGGGCCGTTCACGGCTTCGGACTCGGCGCCCAGTTCTACTTCAACAAGCCGCTGGGCGAATTGCAGACTCACGAGTTGGCCACGCTGGTGGCGATCATTCGTGGACCTTCGTACTACAACCCCTATCGCAATCCGGATCGGACTCACAGGCGCCGGGATCGTGTGCTCGCGAAGATGTTCGAAGCGAATTTGATTGAACTGGAAGACCTGGAGCAGAGTCTCGTCGAGCCATTCCATGTGGTCAGCGGCGCTCGGAGCGGCGGCGCCTACTATCCCGCCTTCATGGACATGGTGCGCGCCACGCTCTCGAAATCGTATCAACAGGACGATCTGACCACGGCCGGACTTCGAGTGTTCACCACCCTCTCACCCCGCACTCAGGACGCGGTGGAACAGGCGTTGCTGGAAACAATCGGCAAGCTGGAGACCGCCAGATCTCTACCCGCGGGTGATCTGCAAGGTGCCGTCATCGTCGCCAATACCCAGACCGGTGAAATTGAGGCCATATCGGGCGGGCGTACTGCCGGTGTCGATGGTTTCAATCGAGCACTGAACGCGCGCCGGCCAGTTGGTTCGCTGGTGAAGCCCGTCATTTATCTGGCCGCTCTGGAACGTGGCTACCACCTCGCAAGCATCATTCAGGATGCAGAGGTCACGCTTCCCCTGCGCGGCTCGGAGCCATGGACACCGAAAAACTTCGATGGTGAAGTCCACGGTCCGGTCCCTCTGGTCAGGGCACTGGGCGATTCCTTGAATCTGGCCACGGTCAATCTCGGACTGGCCATCGGCGTAGATCAAATCGCCGATCGCCTGGCAGCGCTGACAGGTCGACGACCGCAAAATACCTTCCCTTCGCTGCTGCTCGGCGCCGAATCCATGACACCGTTGGAAGTCCTGTCATTATACGGCACCTTCGCCAGCGGCGGTTTCAACATGACGCCAAAGTCGGTCGTTGCGGTATTGGATGAACAGCGCAGGCCCCTGGCCCGACATCACTTCGAGCTGGACCAACGCATCGATCGTGAACATGCCCGGTCCATCGGTCGAGCGCTGGAAATCGTCATGCACAACGGCACCGGCAAGTCCTCGCGATTCGCCAGGGTCGGTGTGGCTGGCAAGACCGGCACCTCGGATGACTATCGGGACAGCTGGTTCGCCGGCTATGACAACCAGCGAATCGCAGTGGTCTGGTTGGGTTTCGACGACAATCGATCCACATCGATGACGGGTGCCGCCGGAGCATTGAAGGTCTGGGACGCTGTCTTCAGCCGCCTTTCCGTGCAGCCGCTCGCGACGCCGGATTCAACCTGGGAAGAAATCGAATACTCTACCGGTTTGGTTGCCAATGACAGTTGCGCCGATATCGTCAGCGTCCCGCTTCCGATCGAAGCGGAACCAGCCACTAAATCCGGCTGCGGGATCAGCCTGAAGAGAGTGGCTGACCGGCTCGGGAGAAAATTCAAAAAATGGTTCGATTGACATGGGAACACGGCTTCCGCGCAGCCAGTCTGAGTCTGGCGTGCTGGCTGCTGGCGGCCTGCGCTACCAGTACCGTATCGACAACCCCGACAACGGGAACAGACCCAGGCTCGAGAGATTC
>QIDL01000156.1 GCA_003228415.1 Gammaproteobacteria bacterium
AGTTTATCCAGCGACAGTGGATTAACTATGGCAACGATCTCGAACAAGGTGATGATCGTGACCCGATTGTCGGTGACCACAACGGTACTGGCCGGATGGTCATACCTCCCAACGCCTGGAATCCTGGGGATGCGAGCACGTTGGGTGGCGGAGAGCCTGCGATTATCTGTCCAGAATTACCTCGATTTGTTACGACCCGCGGCGGGGATTACTTTTTCCTCCCTGGGATTCGCTCATACCAGGCACTTGTCGATGGGCAGTTTGGAGCGAACTGAGTTCGAGCGCTGCGGCTTGTCCAGAGCCGCCTGTCTCAAACCGATACGCCAACAGTATGTCTGTACTACCCCCCCTGAATCCTCGGCAACAAAAACACCTCCGCACCCTCGGGAATGGCCTGGTCTCTGTTGTCCCGATAGATCTCGCCGTTGATGGATACCGCCACGCCCTCGTCGATCCGGTCATGCATGCGCGGATAGCGCTCCACCAGTTTGCGCAGTAACTCCCGGATGGTCACCGCTTCGATCTCGATCGAAGCGGCTCCATCGGCAGCGTCGCGGAAAGAGCCTGAGAGACTGATCTCCAGCATCGGCTCTGTCGTCAACGTGCCTTCAACCCCGCGCCCGCTTTTCCTTGATCGCCTTGAGAATCCGCGGTGGCGACATGGGCGTGTGGTTCAGACGAACGCCCGTGGCATTCGACACCGCATTGCCGATTGCCGCCAACGGCGGCACGATCGACGTTTCTCCCACTCCCCGTATTCCGTAGGGGTGATTGGGATTCGGGATTTCGAGAATCTCGGTATCGATGAACGGCAGATCGGAACAGACTGGTATCCGATAGTCGAGGAAGCTCGGGTTCTGCAGCCGGCCGTCCTCGCCGTAGACGTACTCCTCGTTGAGCGCCCAGCCGATGCCTTGTGCCGCACCGCCCTGAAACTGGCCTTCCACATAGTCGGGATGGATGGCCTTACCGGCATCCTGGACCACGGTGTAACGAATCACCCTGGTGCCACCGGTTTCCGGATCCACTTCCACGTCGCAGATGTGGCTGGCAAAGGAAACGCCCGCGCCATCGGCGACCACTTCGTTGTGGCCGGCGATCGGACCGCCTGTGGTCGGTGACTTGGCGGCGATTTCCTTCAGCGACATGGGGGCTAAGTTACTGTGCGCTACCCCCTTGGCGACGGCGCAGCCATTTATCCACTCCACGTCCTCTACGTCGATCTCCCAGGCCTTGGCCGCCCGTTCACGCATCACCTCGATCGCGTTGCGCGCCGCGAAGATGGTCGCCATACCGGAAGAAAAGGTGCCACGGCTGCCTTCGGTGGTGTCGTTGTGACCGAGCGAGCCGGTATCGCCTACATTGCATTTGATCTGGTCGTAGGGGATACCCAGCTCTTCCGCCGCAATCAGCGACAGTGATGCTCGCGCGCCGCCCACGTCCACGGTGCCCACGGTCAGATTGACCGTGCCATCGACTCCGATGTTGAGATCGGTACAGGTCTGGCCGCCGAAGTTGAACCAGAATCCGCAGGCCATGCCCCGGCCCTGATTCTTGCCGAGCCTGGCCTTCATGTGCGGATGCTTTTTCACCGCCTCGAGGGTCGGACCGATCCCGATGGGCCCGTAAGTCGGGCCGTAGGATGCTCGAGTGCCTTCTTTGGCGGCGTTTTTGAGCCGGAAATCGACCGGATCCATGCCGATCTCGGCGGCTACCAGATCCATGGTGCTTTCCACGGCAAAGGCCGCCATCGGTGCCGAGGGCGCGCGGTAGGCGGCCACCTTCGGACGGTTCACCAGCACATCGTAGGCGAGGGACTTCACGTTCTCGAAATCGTAGCAGGCCCAGGTCGTCATCGCCCCGAGCATGCCCCAGATCCCGGGGAAGGCGCCGTCCTGGTAACGCAGGGTGGCCGACGCGCCGGTGATGGTGCCATCTTTCTTCGCGCCGATCTTGATATCCATGGAGGTGGAGGAGGTCGGGCCGCTGGCACGGAACACTTCGTTGCGGCTCATCACCAGCTTCACCGGTCGGTTGGCTTTGCGGGACAGCGCCAGTGCCACCGGCTCCATCCACACGTGTGTTTTGCCGCCAAAGCCGCCGCCGATCTCCGAGGAGGTCACCTTCAGCTTCGCAATATCCATTCCGAGCAGCGAGGCACAGACGTTTCGAAACGTGAAATGACCCTGGGTGGTCACCCACAGCTCGCCCTGACCATCCGGCCCCACGCTTGCCAGGCAGGCGTGCGGTTCGATGTAGCCCTGGTGGGTCTGCTCGGTCTTGTAGCTTTTTTCGACGATGACATCGGCCTGTTTGAAACCCGCCGCCACATCGCCGTGTCCGAACTCGGAGATCCGCGCAATGTTCGAGGGTTGATTGTCGTGCTTGATGTGCGGCTGCACGATGGGCGCATCCGGCTCCATCGCCTTGTCGACGTCCGTCACATGCGGCAGGGCCCGGTAGTCCACCTTGATGAGCTTCAGTGCTTTGTTCGCTGTTTCCTCATCGATGGCCG
>QIDL01000128.1 GCA_003228415.1 Gammaproteobacteria bacterium
GCCATCGACGCGCAGAGGGATCTGATCCCTGTCATCGCCCACACATACCAACTGATGAGAGCGGTCAACAACAGTGTGGCAATCGGATAGCGGAGGCCGAAATCGACATGCTCGGACAATGACAACAGAGCGAGGTAGAAGAGTACCAGCCCCGCACCCACAACACCGTACTGAACGGGGTGGAAACAGAGTGATACACGCAAAACTGTCATCGAGTTGAACCTTGTTCAGATCGACCCGCCAACTGCTCGGCAGGTTGCGTGCCAGCTCATGCACCATCCACTCGGCCGAAAAACCATCATCTCGAATTTCATAACGTTCGGGTAAATAGGTGCCGTTGAAACTCGGGTGCGGCCAGGTGGATGACATCGCCAACGGTGAGCGCAGAAGCGCTGCTGATGGCCTGGGTGTGGCTGATTCCCACTGCCAGCCGAGCCTGATCGAGCATTACCCGGACACCGGCTTGATCCGGATAAACAGCATCCAGAGCCGGAAACGAGCCAGTGAAGACAATCTTTGCCGAGTAAACGGGCAAAACGTCTGGTAGTCTGTTGGTCCGGCAATATTTCCTTTTTCATACGCCAAACCTCCTGTTGCGTTGCTGATACCAGGCAATGGCTTTTTGCAGAGACTCAGCGTCGAACTCCGGCCAGTACTGGTCGGGGAAATACAGCTCGGCAAAGGCACACTCCCAGAGCAGGAAGTCACTCAATCGCTGCTCCTTACCCGTGCGGATCAGCAGGTCTACGTTGTCCAGCATGGAAGTCTTTGCCAGGCTTCGAGAAAATTGCGCCGTGTTGCAGTCTTTGCCAACGCGCTGTGCGGCTCTGGCGATGGCGTCGCGGGAGGAGTAGTCCACCGCAACTCGAAGTAGCCGATCGCCATGGCGAGTGCTCAACTCGGTGTGCTCAATGTGTCGAACCAGGGTCTGTGGCAGGCGGTCCCTGCGGCCGATCACCTCCACCCGAACTCGTTCCTCGAGGGCAACGGGCGTAAATCGACGCACCGCTTCGTCGGCCAGCTCCAGCAGATAGCCGACCTCGCAGTCACTGCGCTGCCAGTTGGCGCTGGAGAAACCAAACAGGGTCAATACCTCGATATCACTCGATCTGAGAGCCGGCAGCAGATCCAACAATCGACCGAGTCCACGACGGTGACCGATCAGGGTCGGCAGGCCTCTCTCTCGTGCCCAGCGTCGGTTACCATCCATGATGATGGCAACATGATTCAGAGTACTTTGTGTTGCAAAGTCTACCGACGAATTTTCTGACCGACCGATCATCTCCGACATCTTCAGTTATCTCCAGTTATCTCCGATAAACGCTCGAGGGACCCACTTACATGGACACCGCCCGTTTGCTCAGAGGGTCCCTAGGTGGAAGTAGCCCGAATCAGGGCTTCCATGTGTTTGAGGTAGCGCTTGAGTACCCGGCGGCCGTTGGCGGTAATGGCGTATTCGGTCCGCGGCACACGATCGGCAAAGGATTTGGCGCAACTGACGTAGCCGGCATCCTCGAGTTTCCTGGCGTGAACACTCAAATTGCCGTCGCTGGCACCCAACAGGCGCTTGAGCTCGCTGAACGACAGAGCCTCGCTCACCGCCAGGCTGGACAGGATCCCCAGACGCACCCGGTCATTCAGCAGCCGGTGAAAATCGCCGTCCTCAACATCACTGACAAAGCCGGATATCGCCTTCAACGATACCGCAGCCTGCGCTTTGGCCGACTTGCCCCGGGCAGGGATAGCGATTCGGGATTTAGCCGCCATGATATCGATACACCTGGTAGCCAAAGAAGATGTGGAGCCCGCCGAAAACACCGCCAAGGAGCAGATTGCTCCACTCGCCGGGTAGTGCGTAGGTAAACAGACCCGCAACGATGAAACAGCCACCCATCTGCATGATCGGTGCTGCCGCATAGGTACCAGCCGCCAATACCCCACATCCGTAAAGCATCATCCACAGACCCGGCACCAGTACGATCTGGGCTGTCTGCCAGAGCGAAAAAGTAACCACCACGCCGACCGCAAGCACAGGCAGCAGACACAGGAGAAAGCGCCGTCCCGGATCGCCAATCAAGGAGAGTCCATTTTTTCTGGCCTTCAGCCAGCTGCCCGCAGCACCCGCGGCGGCGGCCACGAATGCAGCAACTATCCAGACCGAAAGTTGGTCCGGCAACGCGCTGAAAGTTGCCGCCATGGCCATGGCACACAGCGCTATGAAGCCCATCAACATCCCACCTACCCCGGATACGGAGGAGACCCGTTCGGCTCGCTCCATTGCTGTGCGAATGAATCGGAGGTTGTCGGTGGCGTGTTCCTTGATATCTATGGGCATCAATGTCTCGAAACTTCTGGCGACGGCTGATCTGCGAGGAGGTGTCCAACCGCGACCTAATGAATAAAGTACTTTATTCTATAAAGTACAACCTGACAACCCTGCCATCAACACCCTGCCATCAACCCTCCCATCAACACCCTCCCATCAACCCCTCCCATCAACCACGACCTACCC
>QIDL01000021.1 GCA_003228415.1 Gammaproteobacteria bacterium
GATCCGGCCCTCCTGGAACCCGTTGACACCTGGCGCCTGGCACAGTTACCGGTAATACAAGGTGCTCTCGTCTCGCTCGACCCGAACACCGGTGGGGTGCTGGCACTATCCGGGGGCTTCGACTTCGGTATGAACCAATACAACCACGCCCTGCAGGCTGCCCGTCAACCGGGTTCGGGGTTCAAGCCTTTCGTCTACTCCGCCGCCCTGGAGTATGGCATCACGCCTGCCAGCATCTTCATGGACGCGCCGCTGGTCTTCGACGATCGCAATCTCGAGTCAGAATATCGACCGGACAACGACAACAACCGGTACAACGGCCCGACCCGGCTGCGCGAAGCGCTGTATCGCTCCATAAACCTGGTCTCCATGCGGGTGCTGCTCGAGATCGGTGCCGGCCGGGTGCTCGACTACGTATCTCGCTTCGGGTTCGATACCACGACCTTTCCGCGCAATACTCAACTCGCCATCGGTGGCGGCACCATGGCGGTGACGCCCATCGACATGGCGGCCGCTTATACGGTATTTGCCAACGGCGGCTGGCGGATAGAACCGCACATCGTCGACTCCGTTGTGGATATCAACGGCAAAGAAATTTTCAAGGCCCGCCATCCAATCGTCTGCGATCACTGCAACGAAGCCGGAGCCGGCCAGGGCAGCGCCCACAGCGACAGCGACAGCGAGTCCGATCTCACCAGCGGCGAGCCGGCCACCCTGGAAGAGCTCTTTGCCACAGAGACAGAGGATTCGGCGGGTGAGGATGCTGCCTACCTGCCACCACTCATCGCCACCCGTGTCGTCGACGAACGCAATGCCTTCGTCATGCACAGCATGCTGCGCGACGTCATCAGACGGGGTACCGGGGTGCGTGCGGCACGTGCACTCGGGCGCGGGGACATCGCAGGTAAAACGGGGACCACCAACGATGCTGCGGACACCTGGTTCAATGGCTATCATCCCGATCTGGTCGCAACCGTGTGGGTCGGATTCCCCAATCACCAGCCGCTCGGCGCCAACGAGTATGGATCCAACCGCCCGTTGCCGATCTGGATCGACTATATGAGCACAGCCCTCGAGGGCATGCCGGAGAGTTATCCCGACCAACCGAGTGGCGTAGTCACCCGAAAAATTGATCCGAAAACCGGAGAGCTTGCAACTGCTCGGGATAAAGGCGCAATCTTCGAATACTTTCTCGAGGAACATGTGCCCCTGCAGGCCGCCACACGCACCAGCAAAGATCCGGAATCAGATGACGAGTTGAAGGCCGTCGACATATTCTGAGCTTTCGAACGGCTATTGAACAATCTTGATGAAATCGCCCGCCCGCGGCTCGCCAACAGGGTGCTGGCCGTTGATCACTCTCAGCGTTTCTTCCGGAAAAGACTTCAGAGACGACTTTTGCGCGAGGCTGGCATAGGTGTCTGACGGTTTCGCAACCACGATGGCTATGCGCTGATCATTGGCGATCTTCAAATCCTCTGCCGTCATGGCCCGAAACGATGCCAGCACCTGCTGCCAGGCCTTCTCGAACGCCTCGGGCCTGCCGGTGCTGCCCAATGAGCCATTGAACAGATACACACCTCCGTCCTTATAAACGACAGCAATCTTCTTGGCCTGTACAGACCCGTCGGCCACGTTGATATCGGCGGAATAGCCCGCATAGCCGTTCACCTCGATGTCCTTGCCATCCACTACATCGTCTCGCTTCAGCGTTTTCGTGACGTACTCACCCGGAGTCTGCTCTTCCGTGGGTGGATTCTGACGCTGCACGGTAATGGACATGTCTTCGCCAAACGGCGCCCTGCCAACGATTTCCCTGGCGGTGTTGGAAACATCCCAGCCTTCCGGAAATCCAATCACAACCCTGAGGCTGCCGTGGTAGTAGGTAGTGCCTTTGATGAGCCCGGTGGAGGCTTCGTTACCGAACACCAGCCCATCAATCATGCCCCAGAAATCCCGCTCCGGCTCTCGAAGCTCGGCGGGAAACAGATGCATCGACTTTTCCACCGCGTCATTGAGGCGCTTGTCGTTCTTTGGATGGCTGGCGAACAGGCCATGATAGACGGTTGGCTGCCGGAGCACGTTTTTAGCAAACAGCGAGTGGTCCTTGAGCACGTAAATCACATCGATCATGGCCATCGGGTTGTACCCGGCCCGAGCGAGGAACTCGCCACCATACTCATCCGCCTCCAGTTCCAGATCACGCCGATAACCCGAGGTAATCGTCGCCGTGGCGGTATTGGACAGATCCGCGACCGCGCCGGTGCCCGACAACAGCGAGCCGACTATGCCCGCTACCTTTCCGAACGCGCCGAGCACATTGGCCCGCTTGGCGTGGCGTCCCACCACATGGCCAATCTCATGACCGATGACCCCGGCCAGTTCATCCTCAGAGCGCACGTAGGCGATCAGGCCCCGATTGACGAAGATGTAGCCGTCGGGCAGAGCAAACGCATTGACCGAGCTGTCATCCACCACGTAGAAGTGATATTCCTTGCCGGCGTCCCCACT
>QIDL01000610.1 GCA_003228415.1 Gammaproteobacteria bacterium
TCCATTGCCAAGAATCGCAACAAAGCCACAGGCCCCGTAGTCCGTGCCCTTCGGGAGCTTATCGCGCTCGCCCTGCCTGCGTTGCGCACCTTGCCAATGTGCTCGACATTGCCTGCGGCGCGCGTCTTGTCAGGACAAGTGCGATAAACTCTGAGCTTTCGTGAGTTGTTCAGAGGGTCCCACGCATGATCGTCATCTGGGGCGGCGCCACTTCCCGCACCTTGCGCGCGCACTGGATGGCCCGGGAACTCGACCTCGACTACCAGCCGCGGCTGATCGGTTCCCGAACCGGAGAAACACAATCCGTCGAATTCCGCATCCTGAACCCCAAGGAGAAAATCCCGGTACTGGTGGACGGCGACCTGGTGCTGACCGAGAGTGTCGCCATAGTGACCTATCTCGGCGATCACTACGGGTCCCAGGCTGGTCTGGTCCCCGCATGGAAAACTGTCGAACGGGCAAAGTACAACGAATGGATGTCGTTCATTCAGATGGAACTCGATGCCCACACTCTCTACATCATCCGTAAGCATCGGGATCTCAAAAACCTGTACGGAGACGCTCCGGCTGCGATCGACACCGCCATTACCGGCTTCAACAAACAGGTTCAAGTAGCGGCCGATCTGCTCTCGACTCAGCCATATCTGCTCGGCGACACCTTCAGCGCCGCCGATCTGGTGCTGATGACCTGCCTGGACTGGGCCCACGCTTACGGAATCGAACTGGCGGGTTCGCTGCTTTCGTTGCAGGAATATCGATCTCGAATCGCCCCACGAGAGGCTTATCAACGGGCGATGAACCTCAATTTCTCGATATCATCCGGCGCTTGAATTCGCGAACAGCCAATCGAGGATTCGATCGTTTTCTTCCCGTGGATAGGTATGCGAAAGATCTTCGATCTCCCGGTAGGTAACCTCAGCACCCACCGCCAGCAGTGCATCGCGCGCCATCCGCGCCACATCGATGGGAAACATCCAGTCCAGCGCACCGTGGGTCAGATACACCGGCAGGCGCCGAAGCCGGTCCGCCTCGGCAGACTCCAGCAACAGCGGATGAAAACTGGCCGAGATCGGAGCCAGATGGGTAAACGCCGTGCCCGATCGCAACCCGCTGACGTAGGAAAAGGTCCCGCCATCGGACATACCGGTCAGCAGAACGCGGGTTTCATCCACACACCACTGGCTGCGGATGTGATCGACGATGGCATCCAGATTGGCGCTGTCCACATCGGGCCCCATCAGCGACCAGGTGCTGTCCCTTGAACTGACGCTGGCAACGATGACCCCGCGGGAACGGGCATCGCGCAACCACGACCACAAGAAGCTCCGCCCGTGACCACTGCCGCCATGCATCGCAACCACCAGCGGCATGGATTCGCCTTCATAGTATTCCGGGACATAAAGCGAAAACCCGCCACGCTCCGCAGGCTGATTACCGGCGTGGACGATGCCCACCTCATCCCGACTCGGATCTGCACCGGCAATTTTTGCCTGCAGTGTTGCGTCTGCCCGGTGATTCCGGGTGACATAAAAGCGACTCACAGGGGGCAACATGCAAGCGACCGGATACAAAGCCTCCACTGCGCGGGTGCTGAAACTCATGGCTCGAAAACCGCCGAGCACGGGATTGCTCATGCTCAAACAACGATCCAGGGCGTCGAATGCCTGCAACACCTCCTCGGCCGCTTTGACTGCATGATTGCTGAATCCATGCAGATGTTCCGGCCAGTCAACAGACTGGAACTGGCTGAGCCCCTCTGCCACCGGAGCGCGGAATCCGCCGACCTCACCGACGACTCCCTCGAGATCTGGCGGATGCAGGTGGCGTCCCACGAACGCCAGGCCATCCAGCGCTGTCAACAGGGCAGGTACCAGCGCGGTGGTGGCATCCAGCAGCAGATCGGTCTGGTCATCCATGTCTCACTATAGCCGTCCCCCGTGTGGTCGTCCTGTGGCTGAACTGTGGCTGAACTCGCATCTCACATGCCTTGCCGGTAAGGTTGTCGGTTCAGCGAATTTTCCCGGGAAGGAAATTTGGCAGATTCAGACTATGACCGCAGCGCAGAGGACGTGGGCAACATTGTGATGCTCGAACACGTCAACCTGACCGTGGCGGACCTGGGGATTGCCGCCCTCTTCTACGTAACAGGCCTCGGCTTCACCCGAGACCCGTACATGGATTTCGGGACTTTCAACATGTGGGTGAATCTGGGCGAGCAGCAGTTTCACCTGCCCAGGGCCAGGTCGGGTTCCGGGTCCCAGAAACTTCGCGGCCACATTGGTGTGGTGGTGCCCAACCTCGAGGATCTCGAGAAGCGGTTGGCGTTCATCGCCAAACCCATGGCAGATACTCAATTCGGCTGGGAACAGCGGGACGATCACATTGCTCTGAGCTGTCCCTGGGGAAACCAGATCCGAGCCTACCCCGCCGGAAGTTTTCCTCTGATGGATCTGGGCATGCCTTACGTGGACCTGCAGGTCCCGCCCGGCACAGCCCCGGGCATTGCCCG
>QIDL01000433.1 GCA_003228415.1 Gammaproteobacteria bacterium
CGCAGTCGATATCATCGATATCGAACGTCTTGGGTCCCTGTACCAGCGTGACGTCATAAGTGTTCGGAAGCACGTTGTAGGTGCGTACCACGCCCTGCTGGTTATTGGCCCCCCAGATCAGGTTCCCATCGAACGTCTTCAGCTGTACCGAGATGGCCTTCAGCCACGTCCCGCTCAGGTCGACCGTCAAGGTCTCTGTAACGTCTCCGGCACTGCAAGGACCACTCGCGCAGTCGATATCATCGATATCGAACGTCTTGGGTCCCTGTACCAGCGTGACGTCGTAAGTGTTCGGAAGCACGTTGTAGGTGCGTACCACGCCCTGCTGGTTGTTCGCCTGCCAGATCAGGTTCCCATCGAATGTCTTCAGCTGTACCGAGATGGCCTTCAGCCACGTCCCGCCCAGGTCGACCGTCAAAGTCTCGCTCACAGGATCTGGACTACAGTCGGTACTGCAATCCAAGTCATCAAAAAGAAGCTCTTTCGGACCTTGGATCAACTTCAGATCATACGTTCCGGGTGTTACGTTGTAGTCTCTTGAGGCACCCTGCTGATTATTGAGTGTCCAAAGCAAGGTTGAGCCATCGCCGGACCATAACTGCACCGAGATGGCCTTCAGCCAAGTGCCACTAAGGTCCACGGTTAGTGTGGAGTCACCATTTGCCGCGCTGACTACACCTGGAAGGATCACAAGCATGCTGAGAGCTAACCCAACGGCTGCGAACCTTAGCTTAGATCTTTCTGTCATTAGTATTCCTCCTCTAACTGCGTCTAGACGCAGCAATTTTTCTCTCGCCCTTCCACGCCGGGTGGTCTTTATGCCCATACCGCTTTGCCTTCCGGGAATTTTCACGGTATGGCGGTATCAGTGGGCATTCGGCGATCGCTTTCTACTCAATAAACGCCCTCCTCTCTCACACCCTGCGTCTTGCGAGAGGCCCATCGCTGCTTTAGAATCAACGAGCACACTGAGCCTCGCAGCTTTTTGTGCTAGGCCTCGGCTGGTCACACCCGGCCGAGGCCGCTTCTCACAAATACAAAAAAAACCGGCCTACTGGCCGGTCGTTAGTTACAATCTACCGCATATGAACACACCAACGATTGGTTGACGTGCGACCTCGCGAGTACTATGTCTTTTGAACTTCATTTACCCCCCGGCCAACAAAATACATTCATCTACCGCATGGGGTTGCTCCATCGTGCCATTAGTGGGGGGAAGTTAACATGGCAGGCTCGAAGGCGACCCCTCCCCTAGTACTGCAATACTAGGCATCTTTCACTGTAGCACAATACAAATCATAGAGTCAACCAAACATCTCGGAAGCGCACGCCCTGATTGTCAGAGCATCAGGCAGTGACTGACCCTCACTAACTGTACTCACCACATAATCACGATGCTGTGAAGCAAGAAACCGGCCGCTAAGGCCGGTTTCTTTGGACGCCAGGGTTGACCTGGGAGATATTTAGTTTGCGACTTGCCGCAGCGTTTGTGCCGCTCGCCGCAGCCTTTGTGCGGCTCGTCGCAGGTTTAGCGCCGCTTGCCGCAGACCTAGTTTGACGCCCGTCGCAGGTCTGTTGCGGCCTATGCTTCGAGCTTGAACGCCTCCAGGACAGTGCCGGTGAGGCTGCGTCCCAGGCCGCCGACATTGAACCAGATCCGCCCCAGCAGAAATTCCTGAGAGACGGCCACCGGTTCCGCACCCACTGCAAATCGCACCTGGAAGATCTCGCCCTCCTGGCCCAGGATGCGGCCGAAGTCTTGCAAGATCCGAGCCAATTCCCTGAGATCCCGACCGGCTTGCTGCTGCTGATGGCGGGCAGCGAAGCCATTTATCTGGCCCGCAAGGCCAATAACTTGATGCTCCGAAGGAGCATTCGCAGAAACAGAAACTCCCAGACCTAGAGAAGACAAGGAGGGGGCATGGATACCGTTTCACTCGTAATCGCCTGGCTGCTGGCCGGATTCTTGGCCGCGCTGATGGTCATCATCGTGGTCTTGATTCTCATCGAGAGGATCAAGCTCGATAAGCTCATCAGCGAGCCAAACGGCGACGCCAGCCTTTCCCGGTTCCAATTTCTGATCTTCATCTTCGTGATCGCGGCTAGTTTCTTTCTGATCGTGGTGGGCGTGGACCCGCCTCGCTTCCCCGACCGCATCCCCAGTGAGATATTCGTGTTGCTCGGCATCAGCGCCGGGACTTACGCCATCTCCATGGGCATCCAGTCCAACTACGAGATCCGCATGTATGAGATCGAGCGTCAGACGACCGGCGCCGAGAGCATGCAGGCCGAGCCCTAAGCTCCGATGGCGCAACCACCAGGCGTCGACGTCTCGCGCTGGCAGGGGACGATCGACTGGCAGGTCCTAAAGCAGGCCGGGACCACCTTCGCCGGCATCCGCGCCACCATCGGCGACTTCTTCACCGACGACAAGTTCAGTGAGAACTGGCAGGGAGCCAAAGACGCCGGAATCTTCCGCAGCGCCTACCACGTGTTGCGTCCCGACATC
>QIDL01000170.1 GCA_003228415.1 Gammaproteobacteria bacterium
AAACGGAATAAATCTGAGCACGTCGCGGTTTCCACCCTGGCTGTTGTCGAAAAGAATAGTAAAGGCGCTGATCGCCGGAGGCCACGACTATAGCAACCTTTCTGGTCGTCCCTGGAAATCTCCAGTGATCCGAACTCGAGCCGCGGATGCCTCTACCCTTCACCTTCCTGGTTTGTCTTGTGGGGATCGATCAGCTTCGCCGGGTCCAACAGCCGCACCAACTCAGCTTCCGACAGATCGGTCAGTTCCTTCGCGACGTCTATCACCGGACGACCTTCGCGGTAGGCGGTTTTTGCGATCTTTGCACCGAGATCGTAGCCGATGACGGGGTTCAGCGCGGTCACGAGAATCGGGTTTCGACTCAGGTTCTGTTCGATGCTGTCATGATTTACCGCAAAATCACGAATCGCCTGGCGTGAGAGAGCGGCGGCCGCATTCGCAAGCAAGCCGATGCTCTGCAGGAGGTTGTAGGCAATCACCGGCAACATGACGTTCAGTTGAAAATTTCCCGCTTGTCCGGCGATTGTGATGGTGGTGTCGTTGCCGATGACTTGAGCGCACACCATCACAACAGCTTCTGGAATCACCGGATTGACCTTGCCGGGCATGATGCTGCTTCCCGGCTGCAGCTCGGGCAGGCGGATCTCGCCTATTCCGGCAAGTGGCCCGCTGTTCATCCAGCGCAGGTCGTTGGCGATCTTCATCAAACTCACCGCGATCACCTTGAGCTGGCCGGACAGTTCGACGGCGGCGTCCTGGGAAGCGAGGCTTGTGAAATAATTCTCACTGGTTTCGAACTCGATACCGGTGCGTTTGGTGAGGCGTTCCGCCATACGCAGACCAAATTCCGGGTGTGCATTGATTCCGGTACCAACCGCTGTACCACCCTGGGCCAGCTGTCGCCCGCGCACCTGAACCGCACGAACCCGATCGAGACCGTGTTGAATCTGGGTCGCCCAGCCACGTAATTCCTGCCCCATGGACACTGGCATGGCATCCATGAGGTGGGTACGGCCGGTCTTGATCACATCATCGACGCTGAGTGCCTTGTCGCGCAGCTGTTCGGCCAATTCAGCCAGTGTCGGAATCAGCTGGTCTTCGAGTTCGAGCATGGCGCTGACACTGATCGCGGTTGGAATGACATCGTTGCTGCTCTGGCCGTAGTTCACGTGATCATTCGGGTGCACGGCAAGACCCGATTCACTACTGGCAACTCGCGCGATGACCTCGTTCGCGTTCATGTTGCTACTGGTTCCTGATCCCGTCTGGAAAACCCCCACAGGAAAATGTGCGTCGAGGGAACCCTCGGTGACTCGATCGGCAGCAGCGACGATGGCGGCAGCGATGTCATCCGGTATCAGCTTCAACTCGCTGTTGACCTCCGCAGCGCACCTTTTTATGAGTCCCAGCGAACGGATGAACGGTCGCGGCATCGTCAACGGACTGATATCGAAATTATTGACCGCACGTTGGGTCTGAGCGCCCAACAATGCAGTCACTGGTACTTCCAGCTCTCCCATGCTGTCGTGCTCGACGCGAAATTCTTCACTTGCCATTACAACTTCCCCTTGCGCGCCAGGCGCTGCATCGTGTTCACGGCTCCCTACCGGTTCTGTCATCGACGGATCACCTTCCATCGACCCGCTGCCATCCGCGACCTTACGCCAATTCGCACCCTCGGTTAAGATGCAATTCGTTTCATACTCGAGCGCTCTATGAACCATCTTCGTGAGGAGGGAGTGGGGCAGACATGGAAATACTGAAAAACCCGGACGTGGCCAGGGTATTTGATGCCTATCCGAAGATCATACGCAAGAAATTGCTATACGTTCGCCAACTGATTCTGGAATCGGCGGCGGAATCGGCAGGTGTCAACAGGCTGGAAGAAACCCTGAAGTGGGGAGCACCCAGCTATCTCACCGGGATCGGCAGCACCATCAGAGTCGGTTGGAAGGAATCCGTTCCAGACCAGTACGCGCTGTATTTTCATTGTCAAACCAGCCTGGTCAGCACATTCAAAGCACTCTACGGCGACCTGTTCAAATTCGAGGGCGACAGAGCCATCATATTCGGTGAAAACGACGAAATCTCTATCGACGAGCTGAAACACTGTATTTCATTGTCTTTGACTTATCACCGCATCAAACATCTGCCCATGCTGGGCGCGTGATGTGCAGCGGGGGATCGCTTCGGCCAATGGTGATCGCGCCCCCGCGGGTACACCGGGCCGCGGCCCCGAACTAGCCGTTGCCGTTGAGCATCCACCGCGCTTCATCCGCTGGCAGCAACTCGGAAATGCGCGTATCGAACGCCGCCAGTTCCGCGTCGGTCAGCTTGTCTTTCCACTGCTGACTGTTGCCATTGGCAAAGAAGTCCTTTTCCGCCTTCCACAATCCGGTCCCGGATTGCGGTGCAAACTGGTCGGCGTTCTTTTTCATGCTGTCGAATGACGCCGCATCGGCGTAGGCATCAAGCAGCGTATCGTCGACCGTGATACCACAGGC
>QIDL01000356.1 GCA_003228415.1 Gammaproteobacteria bacterium
GGCAGGGGCGTCGAATGAACGACGACGAATTGCTTCGCTACAGCCGTCAGATCATGCTTCCGGAGCTCGATATCGCCGGCCAGGAGCTTTTGCTCGACGCTACCGTGCTCATCGTCGGCCTCGGCGGCCTGGGCTCGCCCATCGCCATGTATCTGGCCGCGGCCGGTGTGGGCAAACTCATTCTCAACGACCACGACACCGTGGATCTGTCCAATCTGCAACGGCAGATCGTGCATTCCCAAGCCAGTCTGGGATCACCCAAGGTCGAGTCCGCGGCAACCACGCTCTCGAACCTGAATGCGGACACCGAACTCGAACTCGTCCCTGCCATGCTGAGTGGCCAGGCCCTCTGCGACACGGTGGCCAGGTCGACCGTGGTGGTAGATGCCACCGACAACTTCGCGGTGCGCTACGCACTCAATCAAGCCTGTTTCGAGCAAGGCGTGCCGCTGGTGTCAGGGGCAGCCATCCGCTGGGAGGGGCAGATCGCCATCTTTGATCCCAGGGACCCCGGATCCCCCTGCTATCGCTGCCTTTATTCTGAAGGAGACGACACGGCACTGAATTGTGCCGAGAGCGGCGTGGCGGCACCGCTGGTGGGCATCATCGGTACCTGCCAGGCCATGGAAACACTCAAGATGATTACCGGTATTGGCGACACGCTGGTGGGCCACGTGCTCTATTTCGATGCCAAACGCATGGACTGGCGCAAGCTCAAGCTGCCGAAGAACCCCGATTGTCCAATCTGCGCAGCTCGAGATGGAAGACCGAAGCCAGGCAGCCAAGCAGCTCCTCCTTAGCACTCAGCATGTCCGTCGGTCCACCCAGGTCGGCGGTCTGGGTGACCGCTATGTCGAGCAGACCGCAGGGATTGATTCGGGAAAACGGCTCGAGGTCCATGTTCACGTTGAGTGCCAGCCCGTGATAGCAACAACCGCGCCGGACCCTCAAGCCCAGTGAGCCAATCTTGGCATCGCCGACGTAAACGCCGGGGGCATCCGCACGTGGAGCAGCCTCGATGTGGTGATCGGCAAGCAGCGCAATCATCGCGTTTTCTATCCCTGAAACAAGCCCTCGGACGGTCAGCCCCATGCGCCGCAGATCGAACAACAGATAGCCGACAATCTGGCCGGGACCGTGGTAAGTCACCTGGCCACCACGATCGGATTGGACGACCTCAATGTCACCCGGAGCCAGCAGGTGCTCGGGCTTACCCGCCTGACCCTGTGTGAACACCGGCTCGTGCTCGGTCAGCCAGAGTTGATCTTCTGTTCGCTCATCACGCGAATCGGTGAAAGCACGCATCTCGTCAAAAACGTCCCGATAACGGGTTCTGCCGAGATCCAATACCGATACGGTCCTGCAGGATGCCGGTGTGCTCGATGCAGGCGTGCTCACAGCACCAGCTTCACTAACGGATGGGACATGAGATCTTCATGAAGCGCCTTCAACTGGGTCACCCCTGTGGCGCGAATCGAAAGCCGCACCGAGATGTAGTTACCCTTGCTGCTCGGCCTCAGGCTCACGGTCTCTTCCCGAAAACCGATATCGTGAACCCGAACGATTTCGACCACCGACCGCTCCAGCTCGGTGTTGCTCGCCGCGATGACCTTGATGGGATAATCGTCGCAGGGAAACTCGATGGTCGAAGGGTTGTCCATCACTTCAGCCGGAACCAAGGAGATCCCTGAAGAACAGGGTCAGCCAATCACTGAATCGAGAGAACATCCCGGCCTCCGGCGCGCCCTGTAGCGCCACCAGGGGCGCCCGATACACCACCTCGTCGTATAGCGACAGGATCAACTCCCCAAGCTCATCGCCTTCCGCCAGGGGGGCTTCGATGACTCTGACCACCTTGAGTTCCGCCTTCAGATCGTTGTAGTGGCCTCGCGGGATGGTGACCGATACCGGCTCGGCAAGCCCCATCTCCACCTCCTCGGCTTCCCCGTACCAGAGCGGGGCGGTCTTCAACGGCACGCCCGCTTCGTATAGTTTCTGAGTTTCAAAATAACGGAATCCGAAAGACAGGAGCTTCTGGCTCTCGCGCATTCGAGCTTCATCGCTTTCGGTCCCCATCACCACCGACACCAGCCGCATGGTTCCGCGCAGGGCAGAAGAGACCAGGCAGTAACCGGCCGCCTCGGTATGGCCGGTCTTCACCCCATCCACGGTCCGATCCCGCCAGAGCAGCCGATTGCGGTTCGGCTGCTCAATGTCATTGAATTTGTACGAACGCTGCGAGTACAGCGCGTAGTGTTCCGGAAATCGATTAATCAGAGAGACCGTGAGGAGGGCAAGATCCCACGCCGAAGTCTGATGCCCTTCCATCGGCAGTCCCGTGGCGTTAGCGAACTGGCTCGCGTTCATGCCGAGCAGGGCCGCCTGTTGATTCATCATCGCGGCAAATGCCTCTTCGCTGCCGGCAATGTGTTCTGCCACCGCAACACTGGCATCGTTCCCACTCTGGATGACGATGCCTTTCAGCAGATCCTCGAGCGGCAC
>QIDL01000330.1 GCA_003228415.1 Gammaproteobacteria bacterium
GAAGAATCAGCTGGTGGCGAAAAAGCTGCCGCCCTTCAAGATCAGATAGTCATGGAATGAGCAGCCAGTTGCTTCGCTCCTCACACCAGGTCCTCACACCTCCTCATACCAGGAGTGGAGCAATGACCAGACTCACGATTGCCATCACATTGATGAGAATGTTCATGCTGGGTCCGGAGGTGTCTTTGAAGGGGTCGCCCACCGTGTCGCCGACCACGACGGCCGTGTGAACGTCTGAACCCTTGCCACCGAGGTTGCCTTTTTCGACGTACTTCTTGGCGTTATCCCAGGCACCGCCGGCATTGGCCATGGTCAGCGCCAGCATTACACAACCCAACAGACCACCGCCCAGGGCACCGCCGAGCGCGGCCGGTCCGAGTCCGAACCCGACGATCGGTGGCACCAGCACCGCAATAATGCCGGGCAGCAGCATGCGTCTGAGCGCGGCCGTGGTCGCGATGTCGATACACTTTTCGGTATCAGGCTCTGCTTCGCCCTGGAGCAGGCCTGGAATTTCCCGGAACTGGCGGCGAATCTCCTGAATCATCTCCATGGCGGCATCGCCCACGGCGGTCATGGTGATTGATGCGATCAGAAATGGGACCAGGCCACCAATGAACAGCCCGATCAGCACTTCCGGATTGCCGATGTGCAGGCTGAAGGTGGGATCTGAAGCTGTGATCGTCTCGACATAGGCGGCGATGATCGCCAATGCTGCCAGTGCGGCGGCACCGATCGCAAAGCCCTTGCCGATTGCGGCAGTGGTATTGCCCAGTTCATCCAACGAGTCGGTGATTTTTCGGGTCTCTTCGCCCAGACCAGCCATTTCCGCGATGCCACCGGCGTTGTCGGCCACCGGGCCGTAGGCGTCGATGGCCATGGTGAATCCCACGGTGGCGAGCATACCGATGGCGGCGATCCCCACACCATAGAGACCAGCCATGCTCGTCGAGAGCCAGATGATCCCGCAGATCGTAAGTACCGGGACGACCACCGACTGCATGCCAACGGCAAGCCCGGTGATCATGACCGTCGCCGCGCCGGTTTTACCCGATTCGGCAATCTTTACGATGGGGGTCGACGAGGTGTAGTACTCGGTTACCAGGCCAATGATGGCTCCACCGACGGCGCCGCTGAGGACCGACCACCAGACGGCGTTGTCGACGCCCATGCCTTCGATGACGAAATATGCCGCAATGATGAACAGCAGGGGCGAACCGATCATGCCGAAACGAAGTGCCAGCGCCGGCTCCTGGGCCGACATGGCGCGGACAATGCCGATACCGATCAACGCGCAGACCAGGCCGCTGGAGGCGAGCATCAGCGGCAGGCCCATGAGCGCTGCCCGGGCATCTTCTTCTGACATCCCGGGTGCCAGACCTGAAATAAAGGCCATTCCGACCGTCGAAGCGATGGCGATGGTGGCGATCATCGCTCCACAGTAGCTCTCGAAAATGTCGGATCCCATGCCAGCGACATCGCCGACGTTGTCACCGACGTTGTCGGCGATGACGCCGGGGTTGCGTGGATCGTCTTCGGGAATACCGGCTTCCAGCTTGCCCACCAGATCCGCACCGATGTCGGCACTCTTGGTGAAAATGCCGCCGCCGACCCGCGAAAACAACGCCACAACCGATGCGCCCATGCCGAAGCCGTGGATATTGTGGGCGGTTTCGGGGTCACCGCCGAAAAAGTAATACAGGGAACCGAGACCCAACAACCCCATGGAGGCGACCGTCAGACCCATGATCGACCCACCGAAAAAAGCGACCGACAACGCCGCGGATGCACCATCGGTGTGAGCCGCCGTGGTTGTCCGCACGTTGGCCTGGGTGGCGGTAAACATGCCGATCCAACCGGCTATCGCGGAGGAGAGTGCGCCAACCAGAAAGGCGATCGCGGTGGATTGACCGAGCAAGATGTACAGAATCACCAGCAGGACGCCAGCGAACATCGCCAGCATCGAGTATTCGCGGCGCATGAAAACCATGGCGCCCGTGTGGATGGCGTCACCGATCTTCTTGATTTTTTCATCGCCTTCGTCGTAGCGCTTCACCAATCCAAATATGATGAAAGCCACGATCAAGCCCGCGATACCGAACACCGGCGGTATCAGGTTTGTATCTATCATTGGTATCCCCAACTCTCTTCGAACGACCTAACTGGAAACTGAGCGAGACTCCGGCAACGGCACCTTGACGGCGCAAGATCAACAGTGCCGGATAACCCCACCCGATGAGCGGCGCGTATTCTAAACGCCAGCTTCGGAATAAGAAACATGGGTTCGTGGTTCGGATGTGGTTTCCGGAGAGGCTGGATGCGGGGGTGTCACTTGCGGGACACGCTTTGAAATCCGGCTGGCACCGGATTTCAGTCATCCCTGACCGCTCTTGCCCGCCGTCCGTGGCGGGCAACGGTCCCGCAAACGACTCCCCCGCACCCAGCCTCTCCTGCACCCTTCCAAATTCCAGGCAGCGATTCATTCCATGGCTGGCTGAGC
>QIDL01000305.1 GCA_003228415.1 Gammaproteobacteria bacterium
ATCTCGAGGGAGGTGTCCGCGACGTTGCGGACCTGAGTCACCACCTGGCAGAACTCCTCGGCAAGACCGGTGATGGTTTCTACGTCGCTCACCTCGTTGTAGGTCCAGATCTCCCCGGAAGGCGCAGTGAGGCGCAAGTGCGGCTGCGGCTGCAGCACGTCCTCACCACGAACGTTGAACGTCCATCCGTAGGTCTTGACGCCGAGTACCACGATATTTCGTATGCGGTCGGTATTGGTACGCACAACGCCAAGGAGGTCGTAGATCTCCTGCCCATGAGCCCAGGTTTCCATCAAGCGGGCGGTGATCGAAGAACGCACGCTCATGCCCGGACCAGCCCACTTGACCCGCATGGAGGGATCGGCAGCGCCGAAACGGACGGCCATCTCTCGATAGAAGTCCAACCACACCTCAACCAGCGACTGACCGGCAAGGTTATCCAGCCAATCGGCTTCAAAGTCTCTCAGCCCACCTTCAAGCCGTGTGCCCAACTCACGATAGAAATCCTCGAACGCCTCTCCGTCCCGCAAAGTCAGATCGGCAGCATAGTTCCACATATGCAGGTGTCGTATGACGTTGTTGATGGTCCAGTTCTTAAAACCGGTGGGCTGCTCGAACGCGGTGTCCGGAAGTGGACGGATCAGCTCGAACAGTGTCTCGCTCTCAGCCAGAAAATCCTCGGCCTGCTGCATCTTCAGTATCCTCTTCAAGCATCTTCCGTCGGTTCAATCTCGAGAATCAGGTCATTGGCGGCCACCTGGGTATCTTCAGCCGCTGCGACACGAATCACGCTGCCATCGACCTCCGCCAGAATTTCATGTTGCATCTTCATCGCCTCGAGCACCGCCAGCCTATCGCCCTTGCGTACCCGGTCTCCCTCGGTAACAAGAATAGCGAGCAGCAAGCCATGCATCGGCGCAACCACCACCCCGCCGCCGCCAGCTTCTTCGGCATTGCTATCGAGGGCTGCTGCGTCGATCACTGTGAAGCTTCTGGACTCGAGATTGATGAACAACCTTTCGGTGGCACTCATCCAGTACGCACCGCGGCGCGCGTTGCCGTCCACGACCACCTCCAATCGATTGGAATCCATGGAGAAGAGGGTAACTCTCAGCACCGTATCCTCGACCGTAACATCGTAATCTCTCGCCCCGCGGGGACGCACACTGACCGTTTTCGTCTCTCCAAGGAGCGGATAACGCAGAATAGTCTCCAGATCTCCAGCACTGGACCAATCGAGCAACTCCTCACTCACATTCGCCTTCGCACTGGCTGCGAGTTGAGTACACGCGTGTTGCACGACGGCCGCCACCGCCAGTTCTTCCGCCCGAAGGCCGCCACTCTCATATCCTCCATCACCATAAGTTTCCGCGATAAACGCCGTCGTTGCCGCGCCTGCTACGAAAAGAGGCTGCTTGAGCACATCGATCAGAAAGTCGCGGTTCGATGCCGGCCCGAACAGAACGGTATCGCGGAGAGCGGCGACGAGTTTCAGGCGCGCTTCTTCCCGGGTGGATCCACTGGTGATTATCTTGGCGACAATGGCGTCGTAGTAGGGTGATACCTCGCCGCCGCTGACAATCCCCTCGGGCGGCTGCCAGAAATGGACGAGACCCGTGCTCGGCAGAAAGTCCTCAGTGGGGTCTTCCGCATAGAGCCGTACTTCCATGGCATGGCCTTCGAATCTGACCTCGTCCTGTGTCAACGCCAGCGGTCGACCTTCCGCCACTGCGAGTTGCAGCGCAACGAGGTCCAATCCTGTCACCAGTTCGGTAACAGGATGCTCAACCTGCAGCCGGGTGTTCATTTCCAGAAAATAGAATTGGCCTTCGGGGTCGAGCAGAAACTCCACGGTCCCCGCTCCGCGGTACTCTACAGCCCGCGCCGCCTCCACTGCCGCGGCTCCCATGGCGGCTCGGAGGTCCGCGGTCATTACCGGACAGGGAGCTTCTTCAACAATTTTCTGATGACGCCGCTGAATAGAGCAATCCCGCTCCCCGAGATGGATGGCATTGCCATGATTGTCCGCGAACACCTGCATTTCGACATGCCGCGATTGCACAATCGCTTTTTCGAGAATGAGTTCGCCGGAGCCAAAGGCGTTTTCTGCCTCCGAGCGCGCCAACTTGATGGCATCAGCAAGATCGGCCGCCTGCTCTACGAGTCGCATCCCTCGGCCACCGCCACCAGCGGACGCTTTTACCATGACTGGAAATCCGATTTCTGACGCCGCGGCTTCGAATACTTCGAGCGTCTGGTCTTCGCCTTCGTAGCCGGGAATGCACGGTACTCCGGCCCCGATCATCCAACGTTTGGCCTGAGCCTTATCGCCCATGATGTCGATGGCTGCCGCCGGTGGACCTACGAACACGACTCCCGCATCGACCACCGATCGAGCGAACGCGCCGTTTTCCGACAGAAACCCGTATCCCGGATGAATGGCGTCTGCTCCCTTGCTTCTGGCAGCATCGATGATCTTGTCTCCCGCCAGATATGACTCGGCGACCGGCGCGGGACCCAGACACACAGCATCGTCGGCAAATCGCACGTGGGGTGCATCCGCATCCGCTTCCGAATACACAGCGATGGTCTTCAAACCCATCTCCCGAGCCGTGCGCATGATACGCAAAGCGATCTCGCCCCGATTGGCTATCAGCAGTGTCGATATCGTAGTCATTCCCTACATCCTCGCCACACCGAAGCTGTTCGGCTGCAGCGTACGGTTCCTGGACTCGAGGCAGGTTTCCAGCGCGAATCCCAGCACTTTGCGGGTATCTCTCGGATCGATCACCCCATGATCAAGATTCCGGCCGGAGGTGTAGAAGGCGCTTTCCTGGGGCCTGAAGATCTCGTTGATGGCATCTTCCTGGGCCTGTAACGCCTCGACATCGACCACCGTTCCACGGCGAGCTGCCGACACCTCGGCAACCTGGCTCATGGTCTTTGCCGCTTGAGCCCCACCCATGACACCGGTCGATGCATTCGGCCAGGCAAACAGGAAGTCCGGCTCATAGGCGTAACCACACATACCATAGTTTCCGGCACCAAAACTCGCGCCGATATACAGAGCGATGCGCGGTACCCGGAGATTGGTGACCGTCTGAATCATCTTGGAGCCATGTTTGATCATGCCGGCATGCTCATACTCCATGCCTACCATGTAGCCGGTAATGTTGTTCAGGAAAATGATCGGAAGTTCTGATTGATCGCAGAGCTGAAAGAAGTGCGTGGCCTTGGTTGCCCCCGCCGGGTCGAAGGGTCCGTTGTTCCCGATGATCCCGCAGGGAAATCCCATGACGCTGGCCTGCAGGCAGACGGTCGCGGGGCCATAGCCTTGCTTGAACTCCTGGAAGTCCGAGTCATCGACAAACCGTGCAATCACTTCGCGGACATCGTAAGGCACGGTGTAATCCACCGGCACGATCCCGGCGATCTCGTCGGAGTCATAAACGGGCGGTCCATAGTTGCGCCGGCTCGGAGGGACCAATCGCGCATTCCAGTTCAGTCGATCCACGACATCCCGGGCGATCGCGATACCCTCGGCGTCGTCATCGGCCAGGTACTCCACAGTACCGGTCACGCTGGCATGCATTTCGCTGCCGCCAAGCAGGCGTTCATCGGCGACCTCGCCGGTTGCCGCCTTGACCAGCGCCGCGCCACCGAGCGCGGCCAGACCATTGTTCCTGACACCGATGACATAATCGCTCATGCCGGGCATGTAGGCCCCACCGGCGGTGGAAGG
The DNA here is from genome assembly GCA_003228415.1 of Gammaproteobacteria bacterium. GTDB lineage: Bacteria > Pseudomonadota > Gammaproteobacteria > Pseudomonadales > Azotimanducaceae > SZUA-309. Next base: position 3,743 of record QIDL01000305.1, read on the forward strand.
TCCATGAAGGACCACCATCGTCGGGATCCCGCTGGCGGAAAGCCGAGCCAGATTTCGAAACAGCTTGCCGGCATCCGCCCATAGTTCCACCTGGTACTCCATCAGGTTGGCGCCCGCACTCTCAACCAGGTGTATCAACGGCAGTTTGTGTTTCAACGCCAGCTCCTGCGCATTGAGCGCTGCCAG
>QIDL01000263.1 GCA_003228415.1 Gammaproteobacteria bacterium
GTAACCAACGCCTCCAGACCCTGGTCAGTGGAGGGATAGTTGAAATTGTCGAGCCGGTAGATGTCCAGCGCGTTGGCGATCGAGCGGATGTCGCTCTGGGCGGCTGTCACCCGAGCCAGATCCGGCCGCCCAAGCAGGTTCGGCACGATGATGGCGCCGAGAATGCCGATGATCACCACGACGACCAGTATTTCAATCAAGGTAAAGCCGCCCACCGGATGTTTCGCTGTGCTCTTCATCACTTCATACCAGTTGATTCATCGTAAGAATAGGCAGCAGGATAGCCATGACGATGAACATGACAAGTGCGGCCATCACAACCAGCATGGCCGGTTCAAACAGCCGCACCAGGGTCGTGACGATACGCTCCACCTCCGCCTGCTGGTAGACGGCGACTTTGTCCAGCATGGTGTCGAGCTGGCCGCTGGCCTCACCGCTGGCGACCATGTGCATCAGCATCGGCGGGAAGTAGCCTACCGTCTCCAACGCCGCGCGCAGGCTCGACGCTTCGCTCACCCGTTGCGTCGCATCTCCCAGACGCCGTTTCAGCCACCGGTTGGGTACCACGTCGGCGGCAATGTTCATGGCTTCCACCAGCGGCACGCCGCTGCTGGTGAGAATAGACAGGGTGTTGGCATAGCGGGCCGAATTGCTCGATCGAACAATCCGGCTCACAAAGGGCATCGTCAGTTTCTGCCGATCCCAGGCAAGCCGTGCGCCAGGCTGTTGCAGCAGCCAGCGAATGCCGAACACGGTAAACACGATCACGGCCAGGATCAGCCACCAGTAGTCCCGCGAGATATCGGAAGCAGAGATGAGAATCCGGGTAGACAACGGCAACTCCTGACCCATGTTCTGCAACACGCCGACCATGTCCGGCACCACGTAGACCATCAGCGCCCCGACAATGCCGAAGGCAAATAGTGTGAGCAGCAGCGGATACATCATGGCCATATCGACATCACGCCGGGATTCGAACTGGCGTTCCTGGTAACCGGCCAGGTTTTCGAGGACCTTGTCGAGAAAGCCGGATTGCTCACCGGCTGCTACCGTGGATCGATAGAGATCCCCAAAGCTGGCAGAATAGTCCCCGAGACTCGAAGCCAGGGAATGGCCCTCCAGGACCTTGCTGCGAATGCCCATGACCAGAGAACGAAAGCTCTGCTTTTCGGTTTGCTGAGCGATGGCGCCCAACGCCTCTTCAATCGGCAGGCCAGCGGCGACCAGCGTCGCCAGTTGACGGGTGAAGAGCACCCGATCGAGCGCGCCCAGACGCCGGGCAAAACCGAACACACCACCGCTGGACGTATCCCCTCGCTCGCGGGCCGCGTCGACCTCCAGCGGGATAAGACCCTGATCGCGCAGCAATTGCCGGATCTGGCGAACACTGTCGGCTTCGAGAACGCCCTTTTTCTGCTTGCCTCGATCATCGAGCGCTGTGTATTCGAATACGGCCATTGTGATGGGACGGTGTTAATCCTCGAGGGTAACCCGCAGAACTTCCCTCGAGGGTAACCCGCAGAACTTCCTTCACGGTGGTCACTCCGCTCAGCACCTTTTCCTTGCCATCATCGCGAATGCCGGGGGCCGCACGCCGTGCGTAACCGGTCAACTCCTGTTCCGAGGCCCGGTCATGGATCAACTGGCGCAGCGTGTCATCCACCAGCACCAGTTCGTAAATCCCGGTACGGCCTCGATAACCCGAGTTCTGGCAGGCCTCGCAGCCGACAGCCTCGAAGACCGTGGCGGTGGTCTGACGCAGGAAATTCAACTCGGAGGCATTGGCCGCACCAGGCGTTTTGCATTCCGGACAAAGCACCCGGACCAGCCGCTGAGCCAGCATGCCGACCAGCGACGAGGACAGTAAAAACGGTTCTACTCCCATGTCGATGAGCCGGGTTACCGACCCAACCGCGGTATTGGTATGCAGGGTCGACATCACCAGGTGGCCGGTGAGACTGGCCTGGACCGCGGTTTCCGCCGTTTCCAGATCGCGGATCTCGCCAACCATCACCACGTCCGGATCCTGACGCAGAATGGCCCTCAAACCCCGTGCAAAGGTCATGTCCGCCTTGGTATTGACCTGAGTCTGGCCGATACCGTGCAGGTTGTATTCGATGGGATCTTCCACCGTGAGAATGTTGATGGTTTTGGTGCTGAGCTCCGCCAGCGAGCCATACAGGGTCGTGGTCTTACCGGACCCGGTTGGACCCGTCACCAGAAAAATTCCGTGGGGCTTGTGGACCACCTCGCGCAATCGATTCAGATCCTCGGGCAGCATCCCCAGATTGGGCAGGGTCAGTCGATCCGATCGCTTGTCCAGCAACCGCAGCACCACCCTCTCACCGTTACTGGCCGGCATGGTGGAAACCCGCACATCCACTTCCCGGCCGCCGATTCGAACCGAGATCCTGCCGTCCTGAGGGATCCGTTTTTCGGCGATGTCGAGCCGCGCCATGACCTTGATCCGCGACACCAGCAGCGGCGCCAGCTGCCGCTTTGGTTTCACCACTTCGCGCATTACTCCGTCCACTCGAAAGCGTACGATCAGCTCCCTCTCGAAGGTTTCGATATGGATGTCCGAAGCGTTTTCTCGAATGGCCTCGGCGAGCAGAGCGTTGATCAACCGAATGATGGGGGCATCGTCCTCCTGCTCCAGCAGGTCTTCTGTCTCCGGCACGGAATCCGCCAGACTCGCAAGGTCGAGCTCGTCGCCGAGATCCTCCACCATCTGCCGCGCTTCGGATGAATCCCTGGCATAGGTAGCGGTGAGAAGCGCTTCGAATTCTTCCTCTCCCACCCTCTTCAACTGCAGTGGCCGGCGCGCGAAACGTTTGATCTCGGCGAGGGTTGTGAGGCCTGGATTGGATTTGCAGGCGACGAGGACCTTCTCGTCCTCTTCTGAGGCCGCCGTGATCACGACCCCGAAGCGCCGGGCAAAGGCAAACGGCAACAGGGTTGCTGAAGGCAACAAGGTTGCTGAAGGCAACAGGGTCGCTGAGGGCAGCAGGGATGCTGACGGCAGCATGGTTGTTGAAGGCAACTCGGCTGCCGTTTCAGCAGAGATTTCGGGTTGCTCTTCGGCAAAATCGCTCATGGTCGCGTACCGTACTCTTCCTGGTGCGACCATGATATCAGTTGCCCCGCATCGGGCAGAAGCGGTCATCGACCCGAACTTGAGCCGATTCAGGCTCGCTTATCCGGAATCAGACCTCCATCACGCTCTTTGAGAGCTCCAGCGATCGGGTCGTCATCGACTGCGCAGATGAGTACACTGCTTCCCGTTTGACTCGAGCGGGAGGATTTTTTTGGATTTCGTCGGCAGCCACATTCTTTCCGTAGACCAGTTTGTCCGCTCGGACATCGAGCATATTTTCACCGTCGCTGACGATATGCGGGTCTATGCAGACCGCACCAGGATCACCCGGGTGCTGCAGGGCGCCATTCTTTCCAGCATGTTCTTCGAACCCAGCACCCGGACCCGGGTATCTTTCGGCTGCGCTTTCAATCTGCTGGGTGGAGACGTGCGGGAAACGGCGGAGCTGAAATCATCGTCTCTCGCCAAGGGTGAGTCACTTTATGACACTGCCAGGGTGTTGTCGGGATACAGCGACGTGATCGTCATGCGCCACCCGGATGCCGGCTCCGTGGCCGAGTTTGCGTCCGCAAGCCGGGTACCGGTGATCAGTGGCGGCGATGGCACCAATGAGCATCCGAGCCAGGCTGTGCTGGATCTCTATACCATTCAGAAGGAGATCGAGAGTCGCGGCCGCGGTATCGACGGGCTGCGCATCGCGCTGGTCGGGG
>QIDL01000623.1 GCA_003228415.1 Gammaproteobacteria bacterium
TGGCCAGGCGGTCGAACTCGGTGTGGCAGACCGCTTCAAAGCAAACCGAATCACCGGGCTGCATCAGGGCCGGGGGTGTGTGGCTGGAATCGAACAAGTTGACCGGTGTACGCCCTATGAGGTGCCACCCGCCCGGGCTCTCGAAGGGGTATACCGCGGTCATGTTCAACGCTATCGCAACGGATCCCGCCGGCACCTTGACGCGGGGATTTTCGCGCCGCGACAATTGCAGCGATTCAGGTAGATCCCCCATGTAGGGGAAGCCCGGTAAAAACCCAAGCATATACACATAGTATCGCTCCGCCGTGTGGCAGGCGACCACCTCGGGCGGAGTCAGCCCGGCCCGGGTCGCAACGTCTTCGAGATCGGGCGCCAGTTCTCCCTGGTAGCACGTCGGCACACGCCACAATCGCCCGCCTGGCAGCTCATCCGTGCCGGCTTCCAGAAGGACGTCGATCTGTGCGCTCAGATGCAAGGCACAAGTCCTGAGCGGATCGTAGTGAACCAGCAGCGACCGAAATGTCGGCACCGTTTCCAGCAGCCCGTTCAGTTTCGCCGCGTCCAGACGCCTGCCCAGCGCAACCACCGATGCACTGAGCCGCCGGTCGACCTGATCTCCGAATTCAACCGCCAACGCCGTGTCGCCGCACGGCAGGTATTTGACCGCAGGTTTCATTGCCGTTGCCGATTCAACATGGTTGTTTTATTTTAACCACCAGATCAGAACATCATGCCCGGCAACCAGGTGACAATTTTCGGAAACGCGATCATCAGCGCCATCACTACCAGATTGAGACCGACAAAGGGCAGCGCCGCCCGATAAATGTCGCCCATGGTCGTGTCAGCGGAGGCGATGCCTTTCATAACGAACAGGGACAAACCGAACGGTGGAGATATCGTCGCCATTTCCAGGTTCAACATCATGATTGCACCGAACCATATCGGGTCCCATCCCATGGCCGTCACGATAGGCATGAATATCGGGATGGTGACCATGACAATGGAGGTCTGCTCGATGAACATGCCGAGAAATAAAACTACGACCTGCATCAGGATCAGGATGACAATCGGGTCCACCGGCAGACCGGTAGCGAGATTGGTGATGCCGGAGGTGACCCCGGAGAAGCTTAGAATGATCAGCACCATCACCGACAGCGAGGTCGCCGAACCGACGGCTTTTTTCAGCACCGGCCAGGTCAACTTGCCGTATATCATGGCGACAATGAAAGTCAACAGCGCACCCACGGCGGCGGCTTCGGTGGGTGTGGCGATTCCGGCAAAGATCGTACCGATCACCAGAAGAATGATGGACATCGGCGGAAGGACGTAGGCGACGGTCTTGCGGAGGCGTTGTGACAAGCGCGTCTGCGGTACTACATAATGCGGCGCCAGATCGGGTTGCAGATGGCACCGGATTATAATGTAAGTGACGTAGACGATGGCCAGCAGGAAACCCGGAACGATAATCCCAATCAGGAGTTTACCGACCGAAATCTGGCCCAGGCTGGCCAGAATGACCGCCAGTGCGCTGGGCGGAATCATAATCGCCAGGCTGCCGCTGGCCAGGATCGGCCCCAGGGACATGGATTTTGCGTAGCCGCGGCGCTCCATATCGGGCGCCAGGGTCGACCCCAGCATCGCGACACTGCCCATGGCGACGCCGGTCAACGTCGCGAACAGTGCGCCGGCGCCGATCGCCAGCACCGCCAGCCGGCCGGCGATACGTCCCAGCCATTCGTCCAGAACATCGATCATCCTGTACGCGATGCCGGAATGAAACATCACCGTGCCCATCAGGATAAACATAGGTACCGGCACCAGGACGAAAGTGGACACCGAGCTGTCAATGCTGAGCATCAATTGATAGAGGCCGATCGACCCACCCCAGAAAACGTAGACACCAACCAGATTGACCATTATGAACGCAAAGGCAACGGGCAACCCGGTCAAGAGCAGGATAGCCAGCCCGGAGAAGAACAGCACCAGATAGACCCACCATTCCATGGATTCAGCCCTCTTCTTCCGGTAGGCTCCGTGGCGGCCGCCAGGCGCGCCTTATGAACTGCAGGCCCAGGAGCAGGCTGCCCAGCGGGATGACGACCAGATTGACTGCCCGGGGGATCTCGATCTCGGCGGGAATACGAATTCCTTTCTGCAGGGAAGTGATCACCTCGAGCGTTCCGAACACCACCAGGAAAAGGCAGATGGCCGCACCAAGCAACGAGCTGAGCACATGCAAACGCATCCGGCCAGGCGGCTTTAGAACACCCACAAGCAAATCGATGGTGACGTGTTCCTCCCGGCGCAGCACCCACGCCGCGCCCAGGAAAGCGATATACAGCAGACTCGTGCCGCTGATCTGATCGACCCCGATCAGGCCCTCTCGAAGGCCATAGCGAAAAATGACCTTGACGGTCGTCATCAGCATGACCGCAAGCAGAAGACAGGCGGCGATCACGGCGCCGGCGTTCACAATCATATCGAATGCGCGCAGTGCGCCGTGTTCGGAGCGATTCTGGTCAGTGCATTTGCCGGTCATTGACCACACTTCCGCAGGGTTTTTAGGGCGGGACACCGGCCCGGCGTAAGCCGAGCCGGTTACTATCGCCCGGACAAGGTCTGCCGGGCATTAAAGTCCCGACTACTTGGCTCCCAGCAGGCGCCTTGCGGTCGCGTAATCCTCGGGGCTCATCACGGATTTAAAGTGAGCCCACAACGCATCGCCGGCGGTCTTTTGCCATATTTCCGCCTCCGCGTCGGAAAAATTGATGACCTTCATACCCCCTTTCTGCATACCTGCGAGCTGCACCGATTGGAAGGCGGAGACCCAGCCCACCGACCATGCCTGGACCTTGCGAGTTGCCTCCAGCATGACGTCCTTGAGGTCGTCCGGCAAAGAGTTCCACTTGTCGAGGTTCATTTTAATACTGATGCCATCCCGGTAGAGCGGGTGATTGATCAGATACTTCGACACTTCCTGCCAGCCGAAGTTGGTGAACCCGTCGTAGTACGGCCAGGTGAAGCCTTCCACCGTCCCACGCTCCAGGGCGAGATAGACTTCGCCCGGCGGCAGAGTCACCGGCTCCGCGCCGATCGCATCCACGAAAAAGCGCGTCAACGGCGGCACGCGTATCTTCATTCCTTTAAGATCGCTGATGCCCGACACTTCCTTCTGGGTGTACATAAAGTGGTTGCCGGTTCCCAGTTCTCCTGAAAAATGTCCCAGATAGGCAACACCCTGCTTCTCGAACATTTTGGATACAAATGCAAAGAGTTCGCTGCCCGGGCCATTGTCCGGTATCTCGTAGGGGGACATCTCGGTAACATATCCCC
>QIDL01000615.1 GCA_003228415.1 Gammaproteobacteria bacterium
TATCTCAGTTCACATTGAAGCTGCGTGAATCCCTGCACCGCGAACTGGCCAGAAAAGCATTCAACTCCGGCATGACGATGCGAGGGTTCATAATGAGCGCGTTGAAGAAAGCCGGTCTCAATGTGACCGACGTCGACCTGGTAGATCGACGGCGCCGATAGCCGTTAGATCAAGCCGGTCCGGCGCCTTGACCCGAACCTGAATGACCCGCTGCTAAATTGGTTTAACCAGTTTCAGCAGGAACCGATCCGTTTTCCCGCGAATATCCGGCGCGAACACCATCTGTGTCAGGTCGTCTGCGGAGTTCGCCAGCAGGTCACTGTCCCCGGCCACCTCGAATCCCGCTTCCATCGCCGCCGCCACCACTTTCGCCTTCTCAACGCGATGTAACTCGGCATTGTTGGCATCCACGCTGCCGGTGTGATCGATAATGCCCAGCACACCGCCAGGTTTCAGCAGACCCATGATGACCTGCAACATTCCCATTGCAGCAGCGGGATCAGGGTTGTAGATGTCGTGGAAGTTGAGTGCCGTGATCGCACCATCCAGGCTACCCGCCTCCAGGCCGACGTCTTCGAGTTCACGGTCCCAGCGCGTGACGTTGACCAACCGACCGTCGGCAAGTCGCGCGGTTAACGCCTTGTCGTTGGCGCCGTCCCGGAACTGCAGCACTGCCGCCGGATTCTGTGCGTAGACCTTGCCCTGAGGACCGACGGCGATGGACAGTACTTCGGTGTAGTAACCACCAGCGGCAATCACGTCCATGACTGTCATGCCTTCGGTAATCCCGAGAAAGGAGAGCACCTCCGCGGGTTTGCGCCCTGCATCGCGGGCTTTGTCGGCTTCCGCGCGGCCCGATTCCGTCAGCGCCGATTCGAGCGCCATCGCTCCTTCGAGCGCCATCGCTCCTTGTTGATCCGCCAACACACAGGTTGCGCTCGCCATCAGCACCACGGCGAGCACCATTTTTAAATTTCTCATGATTGATCCTTTCAGCGTCACCTCTACTGTAACGCTAAAACCAGGAATCGCCACATTGATCTTGCCACTCCGAGGCGCTGGGGACCCTATAGCGCATCACGGATCGTCCGCCTGCCGAGTTGCGACATGTGCACCTCGTCCGGGCCGTCTGCAATCCGGCAGGACCGACTGGTCATGAATATCCGCGCAATCGGCGTGTCCTGGGTAACCCCCATGCCACCATGAGCCTGCAGCGCACGGTCCGTTACCGCCTGACACATCTGCGGCGCCACGATCTTGACCATGGAGATATAGTCTCGAGCACCCTTCGGTCCGAACTTGTCCATCTTGTCTGCCGCTGCCATAACCAGCAGTCGACACTGCTCGATCTCGCATCGGGAACGTGCAATATCATGCTGAATGCTGGTCTTTTCCGAAAGCTTTTCGCCAAACGCGACCCGTGAATCCACCCGGGCGCACATGAGATCCAGACAGCGCTGGGCCATACCGACGAACATCATGGCATACTGAAATCGGCCAGGTCCAAGACGGCCCTGGGCAATCTCAAAACCACGGCCTTCGCCGAGCAGCAGGTTTTCAACGGGTACCCGCACGTTGTCATAGCGCACCTGTGCATGCCCACCGGGCGAATGCGCGCCACCGAATACCCGCAGATGCCTTTCGAGGTTCACTCCAGGTGTGTCCTTCGGTACCAGAATCATCGAAAACTGTTGATGACGCGCGGCGCCGGGGTCGGTTTTGCCCATCACAACGAACAATTTACACAACGGGTTGAAGGCGTTCGAAGTAAACCACTTGCGGCCATTGATCACGTACTCGTCACCGTCGCGCACGATGGTGGTTTCGAGATTTGACGCATCCGAGGAAGCAACTGCAGGTTCCGTCATCGAGAACGCAGAGCGGATCTCGCCCTTGATCAGCGGCTGCAGCCACTGTTCCTGCTGCTGCTCGTTGCCGAACCGGGCCAGCACTTCCATGTTGCCACGATCGGGCGCGCTGCAGTTGAACACCTCCTGCGACCAGGGCACATGGCACATGACCTCCATCAGTGGCGCAAATTCCAGATTGGACAATCCCGGGCTGAACTCCTCGTAGTCTCTGGGCAAAAACCAGTTCCAGATTCCAGCGTCTTGCGCCTTGCTTTTCAGATCTTCAAACCAGGGTGGGTACGTCCAGGCGTTCTCAGGATCCTCTACCCAGTCACCGTGATCGAGTTCGTGCGGATAGATGTGTTCGTTCATGAACACCTCTACCCGGGCTTTCAGTTCCAGCACTTTTTCGCTCGGTTCGAAATCCATGGTTGGGTCGGCGTGCTCTTCTCGAGGTCGATGTGCAGATCTTACCCGAAACGAAACCTGGGGTGCTCAGTGGGAACAATCACCGCAGATTGGCCATTAACTCCACCAGCGTATGCTGATCAAAAGAGGCAACCGGCGGTCCAGTAGAAGTCGGACAGCTGTTTCTGGCGCTACAGGTGTCAGGGAAATTGTCCGGGACCGCGAGCACATAGCCTTGATTCCGAAAGTGCTGATACCTGGTCAGTACCACCAGCACCACATCGGCTTCGGGCCACACGTAGATTTTCTGCCCATCAAGGCCTAACGCAGCGCTGACCGAAATCGACACTCCGGTGCCGAAGAAGTTTTCGTTGAGCACCCACCATTGCCAACCGTAGTTACTGCTCTGTGCTGTGAGACTGCCCTCGACGTATTCCGACGAGACAATCTGCTCGCCATCCCACTCACCGCCGCGCGCGTAGAGAAGTCCGAAGCGGGCAAAGTCATCGGGACGCATGTCGATGCAACAGTAGGTCATCGCATTTACCCCGGAAGGGTCATACCAGAGGCCGATCTCAGCGGTGTTGATTCCTGTTGGAGCGAGGATCTTCTGCGACAGATAGGAATGGGCATCCAGGCCGGTCGCGCGCAGCAATATGGGCTCAAAGAGCTGAGCGGTCGGGTTGGAGTAAACAAACACCGAACCCGGGGTGTTAACAGGATCCACATCGATGGCGTAGCTGGTCTGATCCGCCTCACGGAAGATGATCGAATCCGCAGGCAACCCTCCGCGCATTTCCAACAGATTTCGGATCGTAATACTCTCCTTGGCAGTGCCTTGCCATTCGTCCAGAAAGTCGCTGGCAGGTTGATCCAGCGAG
>QIDL01000026.1 GCA_003228415.1 Gammaproteobacteria bacterium
GTCCCAGATTCACGACCATTTCCGCCAGCGGCTCCAGCGGCTCATTGCCCATACGCTCCAGGACAATAATCTCCTGAAACGGATGATTCTCGAAGTTGCCGGCAAGGCAGCTCCGCCTGAAAACACGCCGCTACAGCTCCTGCTGCCGGCTGAGATTGTTAGCGACGAGCAGGTGCGGAACCAACTCGAAACGGGCAATCTGGACCCGCTCACCGATTTCGTTCGCGATCTGACCGGGGACGCCATTCGGGAAGGGATCCAGATCGGAGCGGCGCCGGACGGCACCCACGGACTGCAAATCCGCGTTGTCGACGAGAAGGTCCAAATTGAACTGACTGACGAGACGCTCACCCAGGTGATCGCCGATCATGTCTTGCCAAGGTTTCGCGAGTTGCTGAGGCAATCGTAACATCATGAGCCGTAGCCCCTATTACACACTGATTGGCAGCCTGCCTGCCCTGTCAATGCGCTTCGACGAGGCCGAGAGGGTGCCCATCTCGAGGGTCCGGCTGGACGAATTGCTGAAGATGCTCGATGACCAGGACCGAGAAGTCGTCAGGCGTTTGAGCGATTTTCTTGCCTGGGATCGCCAAACGCTCGATCGCACCGACCAGGACGTCTGCCGCCATTACAATCTCCTGATGGCAGAGACCTCGAACCCGTTTGTGCACCGCATCATCGAACTGGTGATGAACCAACGGACGGTTGTCGCCGCGCTGCGAAGACGCCGTCTGGGCCAGGGGCCACCGCCTGGCGTTGGGCCTTGGCTGAAACATATCGAACAACATTGGAAACAGCCTGATTTCCGCCTCGCATCCCGGATGCCCTGGGTTACTCAGGTCGCGGAACTTCTTACTAGCGACACACCGCTGGCCATCGAACAAGTGCTGCTCAACGCGAATTGGAAAGTTGCGTCGCGGCTGGCAAGGGAGATCGATGCCTTCTCATTCGAAGCAGTCCTGTTGTATCTGCTCCGATGGGAGATCGTCTATCGCTGGGTCAGTCGCGACGCGCAGGTCGGCCAGGAACGTTTCCAGGAGCTTGTTGCCCAGTCGATGGGTTCGTACGCAACACTCTACGAAGACTAGAGAGCAACCGTCACCGAAAGCAAACCATGCCAACCGCAATCAACGAAGCGACTGTCACCGGCGTCGCCGGCAACATCCTCTCGATCGAAACGCCGACCGGAAAACTGATGAAGAACGAGGTCGCCTACGTTTGCCTGGGTGACGAAAGGCTGAAGGCGGAAGTGCTCCAGGTCAGTGGCAAGACGGCCAAGCTCCAGGTCTTCGAAGAAACCGAGGGGATACGAATCGGCACCCGCGTCGAATTGACGGGGCACATGCTTTCGATCGCGCTCGGCCCGGGATTGCTCGGATCGGTTTACGACGGCCTGCAAATCCCGTTGTACGACATGGCGGAGCAGAACGGTTTTTTTCTCAAGCGGGGAGCGACTCTCGATCCCTTCGATCCGGACCGGCACTGGGCGTTACATCCGGCTTGCCGAGTTGGCGACCAGCTGCAAGCGGGCATGGTCCTGGGTACCGTGACCGAACGGAATATCAAACACTCGATCATGGTACCCTTCGACGAGCCGGGCAAAGTCGAAGTCCTTGAGATCCGGGAGGGCGAATTCCGGGTCACCGATCAGGTCGCCCGTGTGCGCGATACGCAGGGACTCGAACGGCCTTTGTCGATGGTCCAGCAGTGGCCGGTTCGCACTCCACTGGCCGGTACGCTGCTGCGACAGCGGGTGATCGAACGCCTCTATCCGGCCGACCTGTTGGTCACCACCCAGCGCATGATCGACACGTTTTTTCCGATTGCCAAGGGGGGGACGGCCTGCATTCCCGGACCGTTTGGCGCCGGCAAGACGGTTCTTCAGGGCCTGATCGCGCGGCACTCATCGGTCGATGTCGTGGTGCTCGTTCTGTGCGGTGAGCGGGCGGGTGAAGTGCTGGAGACCATCAACGACTTCACCACCATGGAAGACCCGCGGACCGGTGGCAAATTGCTCGATCGGACGGTGATGATCTGCAACACATCGTCGATGCCGGTGGCGGCCCGCGAGGCATCGATCTACACCGGTGTGACGGTGGCGGAGTACTACCGGCAAATGGGTTGCCGACTCGACCTCACGGTGGGCCCAGGCGATGCGGGAAACGTCCGCCCGTCTGGAAGAGATCCCGGGGGAAGAGGCGTACCCGGCCTACCTCGACTCGTCGATCAAAGGGGTCTATGAGCGGGCCGGCATCGTCACCACGGCAAGTGGCGGGACCGGTAGCTTCACCATGATCGGTACCGTCTCCCCCGCCGGTGGCAATTTCGAGGAACCGGTCACCCAGGCCACGCTGGGAACGGTCAAATGCTTCCTGGGTCTCTCGTACGATCGCGCCTACAAGCGATTCTATCCGGCCATTGATCCGCTGATTTCCTGGTCTCGCTACCTCGATCAAATGGGCGATTCTCTAGCCCAGAACCTGGGCCCCAACTGGGTATCGCAAGTCGAGGCCACCCATCAGCTCCTACAAAAAGGCGACAGCATTTATCAGATGATGCAGGTGACCGGTGAGGAGGGCGTTACCCTGGAGGATTTCGTGACCTACCTGAAATCGGTCTTCGTGGACATGGTCTATTTGCAGCAAGACGGTCTTGATGAAGTCGACGCCTCGGTACCGCTGGAACGACAAAAAGAAGCATTCGCTCTTGTCCAACGGTTGATCGGCCACGATTACAAGTTTCAA
>QIDL01000438.1 GCA_003228415.1 Gammaproteobacteria bacterium
GTACCGCTTTAATTGGCGAACAGCCAAACCCTTGGGACCTGCTCCAGCCCCAGGATGCGATGAGCCGACATCGAGGTGCCAAACCGCGCCGCCGATATGAACTCTCAGGCGCGATCAGCCTGTTATCCCCGGAGTACCTTTTATCCGTTGAGCGATAGCCCTTCCATGCGGAGCTACCGGATCACTAAGGCCTGCTTTCGCATCTGTTCGACCTGTCAGTCTCACAGTTAAGCTCCCTTATGCCTTTGCACTCTACGGCTGGTTTCCAATCAGCCTGAGGGAACCATCGCGCACCTCCGTTACTTTTTAGGAGGTGACCGCCCCAGTCAAACTGCCCACCAGGCAATGTCCCCGCACCGGATAACGGTGCTGGGTTAGAAGTCCAGAACAGCCAGGGTGGTATTTCAAGGGTGACTCCACCGAAACCAGAATTCCGGCTTCAAAGTCTCCCACCTATCCTACGCAGACTGTCCCGAACTTCACTGCCAAGCTGCAGTAAAGGTTCACGGGGTCTTTCCGTCTTGTCGCGGGTAGAGCGTATCTTCACGCTCAATACAATTTCGCTGAGTCACTGGCCGAGACAGTAGGGATGTCGTTACGCCATTCGTGCAGGTCGGAACTTACCCGACAAGGAATTTCGCTACCTTAGGACCGTTATAGTTACGGCCGCCGTTTACTGGTTCGATTCACTGCTTCGCCGAAGCTAACAACTCCTCTTAACCTTCCAGCACCGGGCAGGCGTCAGACCCTATACGTCCTCTCACGAGTTCGCAGAGTCCTGTGTTTTTGGTAAACAGTCGCAACCCTCGTTTCTCTGCAACCCCCACACGCTCAGAGAGCAAGTCTCATCACGCACAGGGGCACACCTTCTCCCGAAGTTACGGTGTCAATTTGCCGAGTTCCTTAGCCAGTGTTCTCTCACGCGCCTTGGGATTCTCACCCCGCCCACCTGAGTCGGTTTGCGGTACGGTCACTGAAGACCCTCACTACGCAGCTTTTCTTGGAAGCATGGAATCACCGAGTTACGGAGCCGGAGCTCCACCTCATCGCGTCTCGAGGTAATGTTTCCGCGTTTGTGGCTATTGCCTCCTACGGAAACCCCCTACCTGCTTGAACCGGCACTTCCATTCGCCGGATCGGCCTATCCTTCTCCGTCCCTGCTTAGTTCAACGGATTCCTCAGTGGTGCAGGAATATTAACCTGCTTCCCATCGTGTACCCCTTTCGGGCTCCACTTAGGGGCCGACTAACCCACAGGCGAATTATTCTTCCCTGGGAAACCTTGGGCTTACGGCGACAGGGTTTCTCACCCTGTTTATCGCTACTCATGCCTGCATTAGCTCTTCTCAAGTCCGAGAGTGCTCCTCACGGTACACCTTGTATCTACTTGAGAATGCTCCGCTACCGCTCTAATAAATTAGAACCCGAAGCTTCGGTACCAGACTTAGCCCCGTTACATTTTCGGCGCGGGCTCGCTCGACCAGTGAGCTGTTACGCTTTCTTTAAAAGATGGCTGCTTCTAAGCCAACCTCCTGGCTGTCTGAGCGCTCCCACATCCTTTCACACTTAGTCTGGATTAGGGACCTTAGCTGTCGATCTGGGCTCTTTCCCTCTTGGCTACGGACCTTATCACCCGCAGCCTGACTGCCTAGCAGTTGTCACCGGCATTCGGAGTTTGGTTGGGTTTGGTAATCTGGTAGGACCCCTAGCCCATCCAGTGCTCTACCTCCGGTGCAATTCACTAAACGCTATACCTCAATATATTTCGCGGAGAACCAGCTATCTCCGAGCTTGATTAGCCTTTCACTCCGATCCTCAGGTCATCCCCTGAATTTTCAACTTCAGTGGGTTCGGTCCTCCACGCAGTTTTACCCACGCTTCAACCTGCCCAAGGATAGATCGCTCGGTTTCGGGTCTACGCCCTGCTACTAAATCGCCCTATTTGGACTTGGTTTCCCTACGGCTTCACCTATCGGCTTAACCTTGCAACAAAGCGTAACTCGTAGGCCCATTATGCAAAAGGTACGCCGTCGCACATTCCCCGAAGGGCATAGTGCTTCGACTGCTTGTAGACACACGGTTTCAGGTACTATTTCACTCCCCTTGTCGGGGTTCTTTTCACCTTTCCCTCACGGTACTAGTTCACTATCGGTCGTCGAGTAGTACTTAGCCTTGGAAGATGGTCCTCCCAGATTCCCACAGGATTCCACGTGCCCCGTGGTACTCGGGTGCCAGTGCAGAGACCAAACGCTTTCGACTACAGGGCTGTCACCTCGTATCGCCGATCTTTCCAGATCGTTCATCTAGCATTTGGTTTTGTAACTCTGTGAGAGCATTAGGGCGCTCTCCCACTGGTCCCACAACCCCGTATCAACAACGCCCCTAAGCTTACATTGATATGGTTTAGGCTGGTCCCCGTTCGCTCGCCGCTACTAGGGGAGTCTCAATTGATGTCTGTTCCTCCAGGTACTTAGATGTTTCAGTTCCCTGGGTTAGCTATCCAACACCTATGAATTCAGTGTTGGACTTCTGGGTATTACCCCAGACGGTTGCCCGATTCGGATATCCCCGGATCAAAGTGTGTTAGCCACTCCCCGGGGCTTTTCGCAGCTGCCCACGTCCTTCAT
>QIDL01000198.1 GCA_003228415.1 Gammaproteobacteria bacterium
CGAGATATTCACTCTGACTCTGAACGACGGTGAGAACCGCTGGAATACCACCTTTGTGCGGGAATTTACCGCGGCTCTCAATGAGGTGGAAGGCTCGACCGGGCCGGCCGCTCTGATCACCACGTCGTCCAGCGAGAAATTCTTCTCCAATGGTCTCGATCTGGAGTGGCTGCAGGCCGAGGGCGAACACCGCGGCGGGGACCGTGCGGCCTTTGGAGATGAATTCATGATACTGATGGGGAGGCTGATCACCCTGCCAGTCCCGACGGTCTGCGCCGTCAACGGTCACGCGTTTGGAGCGGGGTTTATGGCGGCACTGTGCCATGACGTTCGCATCATGCGCAGCGATCGTGGATACCTGTGCGCCAACGAGATGCAGCTCGGCTTGAGGATTCCGACACCCGAACTGGCTCTGTTCCGGCACAAGATGCCGATGAACGCATTCTTCGAGACGGTGCAGTTGGCTCGGCGCTGGACAGGCCCGGATGCCCTGGCGGCCGGTATAGTCCAACAAACTGCCAGCTTGGATACGCTCTTTGATATAGCCACACAGCGGGCGAGGGAATTAGCCCCGCTGGCTGCCGACCGGAAGGTCTATGGCGGCCAGAAAGAACGCATTTACGGCGAGAACGCCGCCATCCACGGCACTCATGGACCAGCCTACATGCTGCGGAACGCGGCTGAATATCACTGAGGTTTTACGCTGCGAAGCGCCGGCGGATGAGCGCCGAACGTGGTCTGAAGTTTACGCCAGCGGATCGGGCAGCAGCGACGAGTCGGCTGTCGGGAAATCACGACGCCGGGAAAACACGACCGACCCGGCCAGCTTCAGTGCCGGTACCCCCACCATCCACAAGCCGACGGTGAGCCCCAGACCCGCCACGACAAAGGCGAGCAGATAGGGTTGGATACTCTGCATCATGTGCTGGAACGACGGGCCGTCGTAGAGCGCTTTCCCCATACCGGCGCCAATCAGCGCCACCCAGAACACCAGCAAGCTGACATTGGTTACCCAGAACCCGGCCTTGACCGGTGGCAGCCAGCGCGCCTGGGCTGCGTCGCTGCATTCCTCGCGAACCAGCAGAAATACCGACGAAAGCAGAATCATGGTGTTGATGCCGATCGTGCTGCCCATGGCGTGGGCGACCGTCACGTGGGTGCCGTGGGTATAGACGTTCAGAGCCGGGATCGAAATCCCGATCGCGAGCACCAGATTGATAAAGATCCACACGTCAGCCGCGGTGAGGAACCGGTAGGCAAGATTGAAGCGGTGCTTGCGGTACGTTGTCAGCGACGCCCTCCAGTCCCAGATGATTTTGCCCAGCACGAACAGCTCGGTCATGCTCACCGTATAAGCCAGGTGTCGGATCCACGGCGCGGTGGGCACCAGATACACATGGTGTGCCCAGCCGAAAATCAGATTGGTCAGCCCCAGAAAGTAGAGGCCGAAAGCCATTTTGGAGACCGCTATGGTCTTGTCGCCACTGACCCTTTCTGCAACGAATATCGCGGTTCCGTAGACCAGCATGTTCCACGAGCCCACCAGCGCACCGTACGACTTCCACTGCACCGCAAGCTCACGGACCATACTTTCCCTGAAATAGGGAATCAGCCAGAGATAGGACTCGGAAAAAGTGATCAGAAAGAAGATGATGCCGGTGCCCCACATCCAGAAGTACACGGGCCATCGACCGCGCCGAGTGCGCAAGGTCTTGAAGTAGTTGATTGCGAAGATTACCCAGGTCACGAATATGGGCAGCCCCAGCAGCCCAGTACTCTCGACCGCCAAACCTTCCGAGCAGATAACTCACGAGTATCGCCAGGCCCGTTACCACGATCATCCAGAAGTGCCATCCGGCTGCGGTTGGGGAGTAGAGCTTGAGCCCGCAGTATTTTGGCAGGTAGTAGTAGATGCCGCCAATGGCGGCCAGGAAGATCCAGCCGACCACCAGCGAGACATGGAGTGGCCGGGCCTTGTGGAAGGGCAGCTGCTGGAGAAATTCCGGGTATACGAACTGTATGCCGCCGATCATCCCGAACAGAACCCCGGCGAGAAGTGCCGCGAGTGCCAGCAGAACGAACGATAGTCCGATCCGGGTTTCAGGAGTCTGATTCGACATACGCCCCGCTCCAGTAAATTTCATGGCTCTCGGCCGGATACTGGCCCGATCCATCGACAAATTCGAGAAAGTCGACCAGCGAGCCGACTTCGGCCTCGTTCAGATCGAAGTTGGGCATGCGCAGACTACCCGAAGAAATGAAGGCTCGTGCGTAGGCATCGCCTTTCCTGGAAATGACGTTGGTGAGATCGGGCCCCATATAGCCGCCGAGGCCATAGAACTGATGACAGGCGACGCAGTTGTATTCCTGATAGAGGCGCTGTCCGTGGGCGGCGCTGACGCTCAATGGCCGTTCCTGCGTCAGGTTCGGCTGTGCCGTGTAGACCAAGGCCGAGTACACCGCGAAGGCCACGACCAGCGTCACCAGAATAATCTGTTTGGAAGTCATTGATGGTCCCCTCCGCAGGCGGCGCGAATCGCTCGCTGATGAGGCTAAAGATTAGCGAGGGTCCCGTGCAAATGTGTTGCATTTTATCCGGGAAATCGAGAAATTTTGGGAGAAATTCCCAACGATGGCGATTTTGGTGAATTTTGCCAATGTCCTGGACGGCACCGCAGCTTTGCGGGTTATACCTCGTCGATCGGTCCCAGTAGCAGGTCCTCCAGAAAAAATGCCGACAGCACCGAACGACCGGCCAGACCTGATTTTCGGTACAGCGTTCGAGCCTGTTCCCTGGCGGTACGCTCGGTGGTCCCTCGCACGCTGGCGATTTCTTTGTGGCTCAGTCCTTTCAGTAACAGAAGCCCTACTTCGGATTCGGCACGGGTGAGTTCCCAACGGGCAAATTGACTCTCGATGGCGATACCCAGTCCACGGATCACTTCCCGGCTTTCCTGCCGCCACTGTTCTGCTTCGATGAGTGCGTCGGCAAGATCGGTGCTGGTCTGCCCGAGTCTGCGCCAGAGAAACCCCACCCCCACCGCGGCGGCCAGCAGCACCAGCAGTTCAACCCCCACATGCGCCCAGTTGGCGCCCTCCTGGTAGTCCAGAATCAAATCCCACGAGATGAGGAGGACGATCGCGGCGAAAAGCACGATTGCGGTGAGCAGCGAGTGTTTTTCTTGTCTGTCATCCGACATATGCAGGGCCGTTCCCGGGCAGGATGCCGTATTCAGGGCGGATGCCGGATTGTATCAGCAACCGGTGAAGGCCAGATTGACTCTCAACAGCAGCCGGAGAAGCAGAGTGAATACCCCTGAAAAAACCCTTCGGGTCTGGGACCCGATCGTTCGCATTGGCCACTGGACACTGGCGATCGCGTTCTTCATCGCCTACCTGACGGAAGACGACTTGCTCACCCAGCATGTCTGGGCCGGCTACGTGGTTGGCATTGTGGTCTGTGTGCGTTTGCTGTGGGGATTCGTCGGCTCTCCGCATGCCCGGTTCGTTGATTTCGTGCGGTCGCCGGTGGAGACGCTACGCTACGTTGGCGATCTCCTGGCCGGCCGGGCGCAGCGTTACATTGGCCACAATCCTGCC
>QIDL01000134.1 GCA_003228415.1 Gammaproteobacteria bacterium
CCGCTCGATCGTAGTCACTCTTGAAGACATCGGAGATGTTGCCCAGCCTGGGCGCGAAGGCCGGAATCGAAAACAATCCCCAGTGGATGAAGATGCCAAATTTGGCATCGTCGAACCAGGATGGCAACGAACGTCTGTTCAGGGTTTCCATCGTCGTGCTTCTCAGAATCGCCACGTTCGCCGAGACCTCCGACTCTATCTATTCGCGGTAGGCCTGGTATTTGGCCATCTGCGCCGGGAAAATGAAACCGCTCATTGGCCTTACCGGCGCGAAAAGGACGGTTGGTTTTTCGATTCTAGGTGCATTCCCGTAGTGACTGCCCGCCGTGATCGGCGGATTCTCCCAACGCGGATTCACCGCAGTGACTGGGAGGTGGCTATGTCGTCCGTTGACCTGGAACTCGAACTCACCGATGTAGAACGGGAAATTCAGGGAACCGTCCATCGTTTTGCAGAGAACGTCATGCGGCCCCTCGGCCAGCAACTCGACAAACTCCACGACCCCCAGGACGTGGTCGCGGCTGGATCGCCCCTGTGGGATGCCTTCGATCAATACGATGAACTCGGTATCGAGGAATTCCAGCGCGAAGACTCGGATCTGACCCCGATTCAGATGGCCCGCATCCAGGCCATCATCTGCGAGGAAAAGGGCTGGGGCGATGCGGGACTGGGACTTACCCTCGGATCCCGCGGTGGCGGCTTTGTGGCGGGATTTGCGATAGCGACCGGAAGCTCGGAGCTGATCGAGCGCTACGCGACTCCGGGTAACAGGGAGATCGGCTGCTGGGCAATCACCGAGCCGGATCACGGCAGCGACACGCTGACCCTGTCGGAACCGCACTTCAACGACCCCGGCATCAAAGCCAATTGTGTGGCCAGCCGGGACGGTGACGACTATGTGATCAGGGGCCAGAAATCGAGCTGGGTGTCGAATGGTCCGATCGCAACCGTGGCCGGACTGTACTGCACGATAGAGGGGGACCGCGGATTTCGCGGCGGCGGTGTTGCGGTGGTGCCACTCGACCTTCCCGGCATCTCCAGGGGTAAGCCCTTGGACAAGATCGGTCAGCGTGCCTTGTGTCAGGGCGAAATCTTTTTCGACGAGGTGAGAATCCCGAAAGAATTCATGGCCGTCGAGCAGGACGGCTATGCCGATCAACTGCACAGCACTTTGACGTTCATGAATTCCTTCATGGGGGTGACCTTCACCGGCGTCGCCCGATCCGCGTTCGACCTCGCCAGGGCATACGCTCACGAGCGAATTCAGGGTGGCAAACCGATCATCGAACACCAGAGCGTCAAGCTGCGACTCTTCGACATGTACCGAAAAGTGGAAACCGCCAGTGCCTATGCCCGCAAGGTGTCAATCTTCAACAATGCCGGCGACGCCGGACAGTTGCACTATGCCATTGCAGCCAAGACCTACTGCACCCAGGTCGCCTTTGATGTAGCCAGTAGTGCGGTACAGATGTTCGGCGGCAATGGGCTGAGCCGCGAGTATCCGGTCGAGAAGATCATGCGCGACGCCCGCGCATCGATGATCGAAGATGGTTGCAACGAAGTGTTGAGCATCGTCGGGGCCGCCGACCTCTAGCCGCCCCCTCCAGCCATACCGGGAACCGATCCTCGGGCAGCCTCGCGCTACTCGAAGCTATGCCATCCATTGGTTATTAGATTTACTATGTCTGGTATCGAGGGAACCGGGGGAGAGTCATGGCTGCACGCACGGGAGACGAGTATCTGGCAGGCCTCAAGGACCGACGGGCGGTCTGGGTCTATGGGCAGGCGGTGCAGGATCTCACGACCCACGCCGATTTTTTCGATTGGCAACACATTCACAAAGAACAATGCCTCATCGATGACGGCCGCGGCGGCGTTACCAATGTCAGCAATCTGATTCCAAGAAGCCGCGAAGATCTCCAAACCCGGCACCGCGGCCTGGAGCGTATCGCTCGATATGGCGTTGGCATGCTGGGGAGAACGCCAGATTACGTGAATGTGACCTTTGCCGGTTTTGCCGGTCAACCCAGCCTGTGGCAACAGGCGGGGAATGAACAAGGGCATGAGAATCTCGTCGCCTTCCAGCAGGAAATCGCAGCACGGGACCTGTCGCTGACCCATACCATCATTCACCCCGTTGTCGACAAGCGGGTGCCGGACTACGAAGGCGTGAATCTTCAACTGGCACTTCGAAAGGTGGATGAAACCCGGGATTCAATCATCGTCAAAGGCGCACGAATTCTTGCAACGCTGGGTCCTTTTGCCGACGAACTGGCGGTCTATCCGGCCCACCCGATACCTGAGGAATCACCTGACATCGCGCTGTCTTTCTCGGTACCGATGAGTACACCCGGGCTCAAAGTACTGTGCAGAGACCACTATGGTGTTTCTCGCAGCGTATTCGACTTTCCCTTTTCCAGCCGATTCGACGAACAGGATGCATTCATCATTTTCGACAACGTTGAAGTCCCGAAGAACCGTGTGTTCTGCGACAGCAATCCCGACGTATTCAATATGGTGATACGGCGAGGCTGGACGGGCAATATCATGCAGCAGACGGTGATCAGGGCGCTGGTGAAGCTGGAATTTGCCTACGAGCTGGCCACCCGCATGGTCGAAGTAACGGGTCAGTCCGGTAGAAGTGAAGTCACTCAGATGCTTGGGGAGTTATGGTCCTATGCCGAGCTGACACGGAGTGCATTGAAAACGGCTGAGGCGGACGCCTTCGACTATGGTGATGGAACCTGGTTCTGTGATGAGCGCCCGTTTTATGCATTGCGACCTACCTTGCCAGGCTGGATGGTACGCGTGAACGACATCCTTAAACAACTGGGCTCACACAACCTGCTGGCGATACCCTCGGAGGCTGATTTCTCGGATCCGGATCTCGCACCTCTGCTCGATCACTACCTCAGGGGCGCAGACGAAGTGCCGGCCCGGGAACGCAGTCGATTGTTTCGGACTGCCTGGGATTTTGCAGGCTCCGCCCTGGGAGGCAGGGTGGAGCTTTATGAGCGCTTTTACCTGGCCTCCGCGCCCAGGAACTACTCGCTGGCGCACATGTCGGCTCAGAGAAACCGGGAATGGAATGCAGTTCCCGAATTCTGGCAAGCGGCCGACGATATGCCGGCCGTCAATTTCAAGTAGACAAAAACATGACTCAAACGACAGAAGTAGCCGGGGTAACGGTTTCTACCGAACACTTTATCAACGGCGAACGGGGTTCCAGCACAGACACTGACCATGCAGTACATGAATGCCGGGCAGGTTTGTCTTGCCGGGACGCG
>QIDL01000344.1 GCA_003228415.1 Gammaproteobacteria bacterium
GGTGGCACCCTGCAGCAACAGGTCGAATACTTCCTGGCTGTACCGGTCCGGGTCGAGAACGAATGCGGCATCCTCCATGTACTTGAAGATCGGCTCGGCCTGAAACATAAATACGTTGGCCGCCAGCAGCAGGAAAGCCAACAGGCCCGGGTCGAGCCCCTGGCGCAGCTCCCCCGACTGCTGGCCTTCCCGAACCCAGGACACCGATCGCGCGAATGCCTCCGCGTAGATGTCTTCGGCCAGCTCCTTGCTGCGCGCGGAGCCATGATCGAGCAGTTCGCGCAACACCAGCCGGGTCGCCTGATGGTCCTGGGTGAGCCGGTGCAACTGGCTGCAAAAAAGCTTACGCAAGCGCCTGACGGGTAAGGGGTCGAGACTCTGTTCTCCGTCATCCTGGGTCGTGGCGGTGCGCATGCCCGCCCCGCGCAACGCCGCCAGATAGAGGTTTTCCTTGGATTTGAAGTGATGAAAGATGTTTCCCTTGCTCATCCCGGCGAGCTCGGCAATCTGCGATACGCTGACCGAGTCGTAACCCCGGTCTGCGAACAACCGTTCCGCCGCCGCCAGGATTTTGCGCTCGCCTTCGCTATCTGGGGAATCGAGCTGAGCTGAACCGTACCTTATTTCCACACTGAACCCCGTAGCGTCAAATTGACTGACCGTCCGGTTAGTCAACGTCAGTATAGAATTTTATTCCCATAACGTCGACTCGACGGAGGCGTTGGAAGCTCGTGCGTGATCGGCAGCCGATTGCGCAGTGTCCCGAATTGCAGTCTCGGCGACAAATAAGCGCTCAGTCGGCGTGTCGGGCCAGTTCTTCAGCAAGATTTTTCGTGGTTTTTTTGATGCGACGCCAGGGAATCTCACTGCGGAAGTCGTCTACCCAGGTAACCACCGCATCGCCATCAACTTTGGCGACCGTGCGAGAAATGAGATGGCCGAACTTTTCGGCTGTTGCGCCACCACCGACCCTTTCCAGGACCGAAATACCGCACACAAGCAAGAATGCCAGGAATAAGAGCCGAATCACTTTGGTGGTCCCTCAGAAGACGGGCAGTTTGACACAGGCATGAATTGCACAAGATGAACCAGGTCATACAACGCGACAATCAAGGAGGAGATGGATTCGGCTCGTCCAGACTTTACTCACACTACCCGGGCAGGCTCGCTATAGATGTTGAAGCGCTCTGGTGAAAGGAAGCCAACCAGTGTAATGCCCTGCTCGACGGCGAGTTCCACCGCCAGACTCGATGGCGAACCAACCGCCGCAATGAACGGACAGCCGGCCATGGCGGCTTTCTGCACGAGTTCGAAACTGATGCGCCCGCTCAGCATCAGACCACGACCCAGAAGCGGCGGTGCATCGTCTATCAGCAGACCGCCGACGAGCTTATCAAGCGCGTTATGCCTGCCAACGTCCTCCTCAATTCGTTCAATGCAGCCATCCGCGGTAAACGTTGCCGAGGCATGCAGCCCGCCGGTGCACAGAAATTCATCCTGACCGTTGCGCAGTTTGCCGGGGAGATCGGTCAAAGACCCGAAAAACAGACGCTGTTGTTGCGGCTTCAGGAATCCGTACCCGCACGGCATCGACCGAGGTCTTACCGCAAACGCCGCAGCTCGAGTTCGTGTAAAAATTTCGATCGAGTATCGAAGGATCGAACACCACATCGGGTTCGAGGGCCACCTTGATGACGTTGCGAAACCCCTTCTCCGGGCTCGGTGGCCCGCAGTGCTCGGCCCCACGGATCTCACCTGCTGTCCTGACAATACCCTCGCCATGCAGAAAGCCGATGGCGAGCTCAGCATCCCGGCCAGGCGTGCGCATCGTCACCGCGATGGTCAGTTCGCTCCTCGACTCATCCGGGCCGAATATCAACTGAATTTCCAACGGTTCTTCCGAGGTCACGAAGTCGCTGCGTGGCTCGCGCCGGCCATCCTGGAACGCTTCGATGTCAAACGTCTGGTGGGCCGGAGGTGTGTCCGTCATATCTGACACATCAGTGCTCCCGGGGAAGCAGATCAGTCTGCTCATCGACGCGCGTGTTGCGGTGAAGTTGCCAGTCCGACCTGTGATTTGCCGGCCGTACTTCCACCGCAGTGACCTTGTATTCGGGACACTCGGTTGCCCAGTCGCTGAGCTCCGTGGTGACGACGTTGGTACCCGTGGCAGGGTGGTGGAAGGTGGTGTACACCACTCCCGGCGGAACCCGCTCCAGGATCCGGGCCCGCAGGGTGATCTCGCCGACCCGGCTTGTGACCGACACCAGATCCTGATCGCGGATGCCCCGCAGCTCCGCATCGTCCGGGTGGATCTCCAACACGTCTCGCTCCAACCAGCGGACGTTGTCGGTGCGGCGCGTTTGTGCGCCTACGTTGTACTGGCTCAATATTCTCCCCGTTGTCAGCAACAGCGGAAACTTGCGGCTGGTTCTTTCTTCCGTGGGCTGATAGGCCGTCAGCTGAAATATACCTTTGTCCAGAACGAACCGGTCAACGTACATCACCGGCGTGCCTTCCGGCGATAGCTCATTGCACGGCCACTGCACGCTGCCGTGCGCATCAAGAAAATCGAATGACACACCGGCAAACGTAGGCGTCAACTCGGCGATCTCGTCCATGATTTCGGCAGCCGAGCCGTAGTCCATGGCATAACCGAGCGCGTTTGCGAGCGTCTGG
>QIDL01000290.1 GCA_003228415.1 Gammaproteobacteria bacterium
TGAAGCCGTACCAGTACACCACCCAGATGCCGCCCACCAACGCGAACGGGATGGACAGCATGACTACCACCGGTGCAGTGAGATTGCCAAAGTTGAAAAACAGCAGCAGGAAGATAATCAGCAGCGTTAATGGAATCACGACACGCAGTCGTTTGGCCGCGCGTTCCATGTACTCGAACTGACCGGACCAGATCACGGTGTAGCCGGGTGGGATATCCACCTGATCCGCCAATACCTTTTTCGCCAGCTCCACGTAGCCGCCGATGTCCGATGTCTTGATATCGACATAGATCCAGGCATTGGGCCGCGCGTTTTCACTCTTGATCACCGGCGCACCTCGACGCAGCGTAATATCGGCCACCTGCAACAGTGGGATCTGCACACCGGTGGGAGTAGGTATCAGTACCCGCTTGAGTTTTTCCGGATTATCACGCAGTTCGCGTGGATAACGCAGGCTGACCGGATAACGCTCCAGGCCTTCTACCGTCTGTGTAATACTCATACCGCCGACCGCGGTCTTGATCACATCCTGCACGTCACCGGTAGTCAACCCGTAGCGCGCGGCAGCCTCACGGTTGATGTCGAAGTCCAGAAAGTAACCCCCCACGGCACGGTCGCCAAACGCGGACAGGGTATCGGGTATGGTCTTCATGGCCCGTTCGATCTCTTCGGACAAGCGGGCCAGCACCTCAAGATCAGATCCACTGACCTTGATGCCGATGGGGGTTTTGATGCCCGTGGACAACATGTCGATGCGGGTCTTGATGGGCAGGGTCCAGGCATTGGCCAGGCCCGGGAACTTGATGGCGGCATCCATTTCATCCATAGGTTTTTAGTGGACTTGGCCGGATCGGGCCACTCATCCCGGTGTTTGAGTCGAATGATGGTCTCCACCATTGCCAGCGGCGCCGAGTCCGTGGCAGTCTCGGCACGCCCCACCTTGCCGAACACCGATTCCACCTCGGGGAAGGTCTTGAGGATCTTGTCTGTCTGCTGCAGCATTTCCTTGGCCTTGGTGATAGAAATACCCGGGAAGGTAGTGGGCATATAGAGAATGTCGCCCTCGTCCAGCGGTGGCATGAACTCGCTGCCCAGTTCGGACAGCGGCCAGGCCGTTACGACCAGCAATAAAAGCGCCGCCACCAGTGTCAGTTTGCGCCAGCGCATGGTCAGGCTGAGGCTCGGCGAGTGCAGGAAATGCAACAGCCGGTTCACCGGGTTTTTGGCCTCGGGCATGATCTTGCCGCGGATAAAATATCCCATCAGCAACGGCACCAGGGTGATCGCCAATATCGCCGAAGCGCCCATGGCATAGGTACTGGTAAAGGCCAGCGGCTTGAACAGGCGGCCCTCTTGGGCCTGTAGGGTAAAGATGGCCAGGTAAGAAACGGTAATAATCAGCAGCGAGAAAAACAGCGCCGGGCCGACTTCTTTCGAGGCATCGGCCACGGCCCGCCAACGTTCCGCCCCGTCGAGCGGCCCCCCCTTATTGTTCACCGCGCTCTCCAAGTGTTTGTGGGCGTTTTCGATCATCACGATGGCGCCGTCGACCATGGCGCCGATGGTAATGGCGATACCCCCCAGGGACATGATGTTGGCGTTGAGCCCCTGCCATTGCATGAGAATAAAGGCCATCAGGATCCCGATAGGCAGGGTAACGATGGCCACCAGCGCCGAGCGGGCGTGCAATAGAAAGACTATGCACACCAGGCTGACGACGATGAATTCCTCGAGCAGTTTTTCCGCGAGATTGTCCACCGCACGCTCGATCAGGTCGCCACGATCATAGGTGGGCACGATCTCCACGCCGTCCGGCAGCCCTTTTTGCAGTTCCGCCAACTTGGCGCGCACACCTTCGATGGTGGCCAGGGCATTCTCACCATAGCGCATGATTACTATGCCGCCGGCAACCTCACCCTCACCGTTCAGTTCCACCAGGCCGCGCCGCAATTCCGGCCCCAGTTGCACATTGGCCACGTCGCGCAATCGAATTGGCGTGCCATTTTTATCTACCGACACCGGAATGTTGTTGAGATCATCAATGCTCTGTATATAGCCCTTGGCGCGCACCATGTACTCGGTCTCGGTCATCTCAACCAGTCGCCCGCCGACGTCGTTGTTGGAACGCATAATGGCACGTCGCACTTTCTGCAACGGGATCTTGTAGCTGGCCAGCACATTGGGGTCCACTTCCACTTGGTATTGCTTGACATAACCGCCCACCGAGGCCACCTCGGAAACACCATGCAGCGGGTAACGCAGATACCAGTCCTGCAGGGATCGCAGTTCGGCCAGATCATGCTTGCCGGTCTTGTCCACCAGCGCATATTCGTAGATCCAGCCCACACCGGTGGCGTCAGGGCCCAGTGACGGTGTCACGCCCTTGGGAAGACGCCCGCTGACGTAGTTGATGTACTCCAGCACCCGCGAGCGCGCCCAGTACATATCGGTACCGTCCTCGAAAATGATGTAGACGAAAGACAGGCCGAAAAAGGAATAACCGCGCACGACCTTGGCATAGGGTACCGCCAGCATGGCGGTGGTCAGCGGGTACGTGACCTGGTCCTCCACCACCTGCGGCGCCTGGCCAGGATACTCCGTGAAGACGATGACCTGCACATCAGACAGATCAGGAATGGCGTCCAGCGGGGTGTTTTTCAGCGCGAACAACCCCACGACGATCAGCAGGAAGGTGGCGATAAAGACCAGGAATTTGTTGCGCAACGCGCCTTCGATGATACTCCTAATCATGCTTTTGCCCCCCACCGGCTTCCGCACCACTCTTATTCTTACCGGACATATCCATGCCACTCATGCCCGCATCACTCTTATTCTTACCGGACATATCCATGCCACTCATGCCCGCATCAGCCGGGGCCGGTTTCCCGTCCGGGGCCGGAGTCGCGGCCTCCAACATCTTGGCTGTGGCCTCGCGCAGCTTGGATTCGGAGTCAATGAGGAACAAC